>JANQGB010000107.1 GCA_028277545.1 Phycisphaerae bacterium
GGATGGCGCAGGGTAGCCTCCGCGGGCAGGCCCCAGGGAGAGATCCCCATTGACGCAGCCCGCGAAACGGACTGGAAGGATAGAATCGGCATTGCGCAAGCGAGGTTTGACGACGCTGGCTGTGGTTCCGGCTATGGCGGCCTACGCCCATACGGCCCCCGCAGGGGCTGTCGAATTCCTTTCCTTGGGCGGTCTTCCCGGCGGCGATCACCTGCATAGCACGGGCTACAACCCGGACGGCAAGGTCGAAGCCTGGATCGCCCACATCCCGGAGCCGGCCACGCTGGCTTTGCTCCTGTGCGGCGTTGCCATAGCTCCTCGCCCACGCAGATAGAGACGGCGGGGGGGCTCGGCGCCTTTGGCGGTCCGCCGCGCTATGCGGCTGCCGCAATTCCAGGAAACCGCGTGGAAGTGGTCAGCGCAGCCATCGGCCATCAACCATGCCTCGATCGGGTCGTGGCGGGCGTTTGCGAGGCCGCTGTCTGAGTGAATCCCCAACCCGAAGCTGCCCCAGTTGTTTCTACCGCAAGCTTTCTGCTTACCAGCGCGCGCAGCCCGACAGGATCATTCGCGTGACAGGCGCTATCCCGCGTTACTCGAAGAGCACGTAGCGCTGCTGCGGTCGGGCGAAGCCGGCGAACTCGGTCTCTACGAAATCAAACGGGCCTGAGTCCCAGGTGTCGCCGTAGTGGTAGAGGATGGTCTTCTTCTTGACCTCTTCGGGCATGGTCTGCAGCTCGCTGATCAGGGCGTGGACCGGGTTGGGTTGCTCGATGAGCTGCACGTCGTGGAAGCAGAGCTTGGCAGCCCGCAGGCGCTCGGCGTTGGCCGCGTAGTCGAACCGCGAGTCTCCGGAGTAGAACACCGATTCGCCGGTGCGGGTGTCGGTGGCCGTCAGACCGTAGGAGGGCCAGTCGTACTTCCGCTCGATCTGGACGTGATCCGTGGGAAAGGGCTCGAAACGATAGCGTTTGAGCATCTGGAAGTGATCCTTGCCCTCCTCACCCGGACGCAGCGCCAGGATGAAGAAGTAGTCCTGTAACAGGGCGTGGCGACCGGCGATGGTGTTGAGGCCGCCCTTGAGCGACTCATCCCAGAGGTTAACCAGGATACGCATCGAGCTGATGATCTGCGGCTTGAAGTACTTGCCGGTGGCGACGTCCCCGTGAACGAACATGTTCATCAGGGCCAGTTCTTCCAGCCCGCCGATGTGGTCGGCATGCTGGTGGGTGATGAAGATACGCCTGATCCGCGGGTAATAGACGGCACCGTCCGCCGCCAGGTACTCGAAGCCCGGCCGGTCCTTCAAGTCGTGCAGGGCGATGGGGCCGGTGGTGCCAAAGTCCACCAGCAGGGTGTCATCGGGGGCGTCCTGGTGGTCCGGGCCTTGAGACCAGGCCTCCACCAGCAGGTTGGACTGGTGGTTCCTCTTGGCAAAGGCACCGCCGACGCCGAGGAATGTCAAGGTGAGCACAGTCGATCCTCCACCGGCCTTGATAGGCCAAGCCCACTGTGAGGGCTGTTTGGCACAGCCCGCCCCGCAATCGACGCCGGGGGTCCGTCCAGCATAGGAATGATACCGCCGCCGAGCGACCGTTGGCCACCGTCAATCGCCCCGCGCGGAAGGGTTCGTTTCGGTAGGCGCAGGGTGGTCGCCGGCCTGCTGGTCCTGATCCGGCTCTTCCGGCAATGACACGTAGCGGGCCAGATCGGCCTTGACCTCCTCCGGCGGCAAACGAAGGACCTCCTCATTCAGGCGAAGCACCCAGCAGGCGGGGGCCGGCAGCTTCTGTCCGAACTCGTCGTACTCCACCGGCACGGAATAGGCCACGATCCTCTCGGGATCGTCCTCCGTCGGGTTCACGTCAGTTACCCAGGTCACCAGGCGGCGGTCTCCGGACGCGCTCTCAGGATCCACCTGCTGGGCCACGGACGGTGACAGGTAGGTAGGCGCCAGAACACGCGGCGAGGCGGGCCAGCGCCGCATGTCGCGCTGATACGCGGCAGCCGCTCGACCGAGCCGTTCGAGCAGGATCGCCAGGTCCTCTGACTCGCCGTCCTGGCCGCCCGACGAATACGCCCCGCCGTAGGTCGCCCACATCGCGGCCCCGGCGCCGCCGGTTATCGAGGAGGCCACTATCCACGACCAGCCGCCACCGACCAGCAGTCCCAGCAGCAGCCCGATCGCGGCCAGGGCGGGGCGCCGGTGCGGGGCTCTGCGAGCCAGGGCCACGATACCCAGGACCACGGCCGCCAACTGCGTCACCAGAGGTATGAAGAACAGAAGGCCGCACACCAGCGAGGCAATGGCCACCCTGTCGCTCGGCGGACTCAACGGCAACCCGTCGGCCACACCAGCGGGAACGGCGATCGGCGGAGTTGCTTGCGGGGGGCGGGAAATGGCCGGGATTGAACGGCCGGGCAGCCGCGACCCGCAGTTGTCGCACTTCAGCGTGCCAGCCGACTCCTCGACGGAATGGCGACAATAGGGACAAGTGACAACCATTGACATCCGCTCCCCGGCTGTACGCCTGGCCTGGCAGTATCCCTACCGATCGTACGCGTCGCAGCTAGTGTAGTGCCCCGGAGACGCCGGCGATTTGAATCGACACGGATAGGCTGCGTCGCCGACGTTCGGGCGTCCGCGCGAACTGAAGTTCGCGGCTCGTTACAATGCCGCAGCGTCCGCGCGAACTGAAGTTCGCGGCTCGTTACGCTGCAGTAGTCTGGAGGCACTACGCTACAGCAACGTCAAGCCTAACGGGGCACCCGCGGCCCGCCCAGTCAAAAAAGTAGGCCCGGTGGGGTGGACCGGGCCTTGGGGAAGCCGACCCATGGGGGGACGGGTCGGCCAGCATGCTGATGGTGACCGTAGCGACCCCGACAGCGGCTGTCAAGTATAACGTCCGAGTATGCTACGGCGCCGCGGCGGGCGCGATTTGAGCCTTGCCTGGAGGAACAAATATGCTGAATGTGAGAGATTCCCGGCCGGCTGCCGCGACGGGACCGCCGCGCGGGTACACTTGGCGGAAGTGACAGCAGCTAACACTGACCCGCGGTCGGGAGTTGAGCCGCAACGGCAGGGCGCAGGAGACGGTGTGTTGACTCCCGCCGGACGATCGGCGAAGCGGAGGCCCCGCGTCGGCACGGGCAGCTCGACAATCGCCGGTCTCGAGGTCCGGGTGCATGCCGCGGTCCAGCAAGACCGGCCGGGGACGGCCCGCTGCCAGTTGCGCGTCTTCAGCCCGGCAGCCCCCTGCACCACCGGAATCCCGGGCCTGAGCCAGCGTCCCGCTCCGTGGTCTCATCTTCGAGAAACGCGATCCTCGTGAGGCGCGAGTAAAGGCCGGGCTGCCATTTCACACCAGGAGCAAAGTTTGGGGAATATGCCCGATAGACGCCAACTCTCGAAAATTCGATAAGAGTAATACGCTAAGAGAAGAGGTCGTACTAGTTCTCAGGCGAATTGAAAAACGGGCGCGATACTGGCCATCCCCTGCAATCCCCGACCTGTCAGTGTCGTTAACCCGTTTTTCTTATGCGCACTCAGCGGTTACCGCCCCCCACAGCCCGTAAGTGCGGTTTGACCGAAATATACCATTGCCTGGCGAAAGCAGCGCCCGCCTATCCTCGGACCAGCTTGAGTTGGGCAGTGGCGCGCTCGATGTCGCGCCGGCGCCGGGCCTGCGATTCCGGGTCGGGGGCCGCCTGCGATCTGGCCTCGGCCAGTGCGCGCTCGGCGTCACCAGCATCGATTTCGTCCGCCCGGCGAGCCTCCTGGGTCAGAACGGTAAGGCGGTTGTCGAGCATCTGGGCAAATCCGCCGTCAACGAAGTACCTCTGCGGGCCGGCCTCACCGTCGATCTTGAGGATTCCGATGCCCATCTTGCACAGCAGGGGGGCACGGTTGTCCAGAACGCCGATCTGACCGTCATGAGCGGGGAAGACGACGGAAGTCGTCTCCACGTCGAACAGTTCGCGGTCGGGCGTGATCACCTGGCAGCGTAGCTTTGCTTTCCGAACCATGGGCGGCGTCACCTTCGCTTGGATACCGGGTCTCCCACCGCGTACTACGCGGTTGCTTCAGCCTGCAGCCGCTCTGCCTTGGCGGCCGCGTCCTCGATCGAGCCGACGTACATGAACGCCGCTTCGGAGAGGTGGTCCCACTTGCCCTCGCAGATCTCGTCGAAACTGCGGATGGTGTCGTCGATCCTGGTGTAGTTGCCCGGGAACCCGGTGAACTGTTCGGCCAGGTAGAACGGCTGGGACAGGAACCGCTCGATCCGGCGAGCCCGGGCCACGACCTGCTTGTCCTCTTCGCTCAGCTCCTCGACGCCGAGGATGGCGATGATGTCCTGCAGATCGCGGTAGCGCTGCAGGATGGTCTGCACCTTGTGCGCGACTTCGTAGTGCCGTTCGCCGACGTATTGCGGATCAAGAATTCGTGACGAGGACTTGAGCGGGTCGATGGCCGGATAGATGCCCTTCTCGCTGATGCCGCGCTCGAGCACGATAAAGGCGTCCAGGTGAGTGAAGGTGGTGGCCGGCGCGGGGTCGGTCAGGTCGTCGGCCGGAACGTAGATGGCCTGCACGCTGGTGACCGCCCCGGTCTTGGTGGAGGTGATCCGCTCCTGCAGCTCGCCCATCTCGGTGCCCAGCGTCGGCTGATAGCCGACCGCCGAGGGCATGCGGCCCAGCAGGGCCGAGACTTCCGAGCCGGCCTGCGAGAACCGGAAGATGTTATCCACGAAAAGAAGCGTGTCAGCCCCGGACTCATCACGGAAATACTCCGCCATGGTCAGGGCGGACAGTGCGGCCCGCAACCTGGCACCGGGCGGCTCGTTCATCTGGCCGAAGACCATGGCAGTGTGTTCGAGCACCTTCTTGACGTTGCCCTCGGTGTCCTTGAACTCGGCCTCCTGCATCTCCAGCCACAGGTCGTTGCCCTCGCGGGTCCGCTCGCCCACGCCGGCGAAGACCGAGTATCCGCTGTGCTCGCGGGCGATGCGGGCGATCATCTCCTGAATGATGACTGTCTTGCCCAGACCGGCC
>JANQGB010001351.1 GCA_028277545.1 Phycisphaerae bacterium
CCTTCTTCGGCGGTTGCGCGTTACGGCTTGCTGTCCGGGGATGGTGTCCTGGCTTGCCACACCTGGTTCAGGTAGGCCCGGTCGTGTTCCGGGGCGTCGCGGTACTGCTTCTGCAGGCGAGCCAGTTCGGCTTTCAACTCTTTGACAACGTCGCGGTAGGCCGGGTCGTCGTAGATGTTCTTCAACTCATGCGGGTCGTTCTGCAAGTCGTAAAGCTCCCAGGCATCGATGCCGTTGTGGAAGCGGATCAGCTTGTGGCGCTGAGTGCGGACACCGAAATGCTGGCGGACGTTGTGCCAGCCGCCGCGCCCTTCGTCGCCGTACTCGTAGTAACGGTAGTACATCGATCGGCGCCAATCATGCGGCGTGCTGCCCCGCAGAACCGGACGGAGCGACTGGCCCTGTAGCTCGGCCGGCGGCGTCACGCCGGCCAGGTCCAGGAAGGTGGAGGCGAAGTCGATGTTCAGGGCGATGTCATCGGTGATGGTGCCCGGCTTGATCTCCCGCGGGTAGCGCACCAGCAGCGGCATGCGCAGCGACTCTTCATACATGAAGCGCTTGTCGTACCAGCCGTGATCGCCCAGGAAGAAGCCCTGATCTGAGGTGTACACCACCACGGTGTTGTCAGTCAGGCCGGCCTGGTCGAGGTAGTCGAGCAGGCGCCCCACGTTGTCGTCCACCGAGGCCACGCAGCGCAGGTAGTCCTTGATGTAGCGCTGGTACTTCCACCTCTTGAGGGCCTGGCCCTTCAGCCCCGGGGGAGGCGGGCCCTTGAGGTCGGACGGTACCAGGTGATGCTCTATGGTCATGGCCTGATCGCGGGCGGCGTCGCTGCGGGTGGCGTAGTCGTCGTCGAACGTCTCCGGCTCGGGGATGTCCTGGCCATCGTACATTCGGGCGTGGCGCTCATCCGGCTGCCAGTTGCGGTGTGGTGCCTTGTGCTGACACATTAGCAGGAGGGGCTTATCCTTCTGGCGGGCGCGCAGCCATTCGATGCAGTGGTCGGTGATGATATCGGTGGTGTAGCCGGTGTACGTCTTGCGCTGGCCCATTTCAATCATGACCGGATCGTGATAGGCCCCCTGGCCCGGCAGGACGCTCCAGTAGTCAAAGCCGGTGGGGCTGCTCTGCAGGTGCCACTTGCCGATCAGGGCGGTCTGGTAGCCGGCGCCCTGCAGCAGCTTGGGAAAAGTCGTCTGGCGGCCGTCGAACTTCTGGCGATTGTCGAACTGGCCGTTGAGGTGACTGTATTTGCCGGTCAGGATGGTCGCCCTGCTGGGGGCGCAGATGCTGTTAGTGCAGAAGCAGTTGGTGAAGCGGACGCCTTCGCGGGCCAGGCGATCGAGGTTCGGCGTAGCGTTGATCCGACTGCCGTAGCTGCTCAAGGCGTGGGCGGCGTGGTCGTCGGACATGATGAAGATGATGTTGGGCCGGCTCGCCTTCGGCCCGGCGGCCGGCTCGGCCAGAACGGCGGCCGTCGGGCCAGCCACGATAAGCAGACAAGCTGTCAAGAGATGATTGCAGCGCATCGGTCCGTGCTCCTGGTGCGGTCCTGGTTGATCGACTCGCGCCTGCTTCGCGGCTGCCTCCTGATCTGTCAGGGCCGCACCGCACGGGCGCGTAGCGTCGTTGCAGTGTTCAGGCTGGCTGTCAGAGTACACTGCGCTGGCTGGTGGACGCAAGCGGGGGTGAGCAGCGCCGGCACGTCAACTTCGCGCCGCGGCTTTCACGCTGAGCGGAGGTCCGCGCGGGCTGAAGCCCGCGGCTCGTGTTGACGCGGCGTCCGCGCGGCTGAAGCCCGCCGCTCGCATTCATGGCGAGGATCTGGAGCCGTCAGATCAGTTGGGCATGCCGGGGGTCGACGTATCTCCCGGTTCTCCCATCTCGTGGCCGGACGCCGTCTGCCAGTCGATCGGCGAGTTGGTGTCCACGCCGTTGGGGACGCGACTGGCAGTATCAAACTCGAAGAAGTCGCTACCGAGGACCAGCGGGGCGAAGAAGTAGACTTCGTCCAGCAGACTGTCGCGTGTGGCCACCGCATCGAATAAGCCGCCCATGGCGATAGCACCCACCGACATTTGCGTAAGCTGATTGGGGTTACCGGTGCAGTAGGGATCGGGCACGCCGGGTTCGATGCAGTACTCGATAAGCTCGGTCGGCACCAGTGCGTAGGTCTGCGACCCGTTCTGGAGTTCGTCAGCGACACCGTTACCGTTGCCGAAGACCAGATCCATCTCCACATCGACCACCGGTTCCACATCCGGCCCCGTGCCCAGAACGAAGAAGCCGTCTGCATTCAGAACGAAATCGGAGAGGTCGGCCCGGAAGGTGACGTGGCGATAGTCTGGTGATTCGATCTGACCACCAGTGTCACCATCCACCACGATCAGACTTAGACCGATGAGTTCGAGGCCCGGGGGGCCGAAGAGCTCGACAAACTCGTTGGTGTCCGCGCCGGGGTCGTCGGCCCACACTTCGTTGACCACGATGGGCCCCGGCACGGGCGGCTCGCACGGCGTGCTAAGGTCGTCGCACTCCGTCCCTGGCCCGCGGTGCGTGCCGCCGAGCACGTTATGGCAGC
>JANQGB010001480.1 GCA_028277545.1 Phycisphaerae bacterium
TCGAAGAGCGCGAGGAGTACGAGCCGCACATCAAGGCCGGCAACGTGGTCTTCGCCGGCGTCGACTACGCCGAGATTCTCAAGCAGGCCGAGAAAGAGGCTGACGTGGTGCTCTGGGACGGCGGCAACAACGACCTCGCCTTCTACAAGCCGGACCTCTACATCGTGGTGGTCGACCCGCACCGGCCTAACCACGAGCTCACCTACTATCCGGGCGAGACCAACGTTCGGATGGCCGACGTCATCGTGATCAACAAGGTGCAAACCGCCAACCCGGAGAGCGTCCGGATAGTTGAAGAGAATTGCCGGCGCATTAACCCGGGCGCCAAGATCATCAAGGCGCATTCACCGGTGTCGGTGCCCGATCCGGAGGCGATCAAGGGCAAGCGAGTGCTGGTGGTCGAGGATGGCCCGACCCTGACCCATGGCGAGATGAGCTACGGCGCCGGCCACGTGGCGGCCACGAAATTCGGGGCGGCCGAGGTGATTGATCCTCGCCCGTTCGCCGTCGGTTCGATCAAGGATACTTTCGAGAAGTACACCCACGTGACCAGCATCCTGCCCGCCATGGGCTACGGCGACAAGCAGGTGGCGGAACTCGAACAGACCATCAACGCCACCGATTGCGACCTGGTACTGATTGGTACACCCATCGACCTGGGCGCCCTGCTGAAGATCGACAAGCCTACCATGCGGGTTACGTACGAACTCGACGCTCAGCCGGCCGACGCCCTGGAGAACGCGGTCAAGGGCATCTTCTAGAGACGTCTGTGTACAAAACCGTTAAGCTCTCCGGCGGTCGACCCTCCATCGCGGCGGTCAACCGCCGGTTGCTTTCCGGGACCCGCCTGGTCTACCGGGAACGCCGGGGACAGGCGGTATCGTACCTGTCAAACTGTGGCACCGGCATCCTGTCGGTGAAGAATGTGGCACCGGCGTCTCGCCGGTGAGAATTGTGGCACCGGCGTTTCGCCGGTGAGAATTGTGGCACCGGCGTCTCGCCGGTGGGAACTGTGGCACCGGCGTCTCGCCGGTGAGAGATGTGGCACCGGCATCCTGCCGGTGTGAACACGGGGGGCACTTGTTGCGAAAGGAAGGTCGCCAGCGATGCACGGTTTCCGGAGTTGGGCCCCGGCGGTTTGTCTGTGTCTGGTGGTTGTGGCTATGAAACCCGCGCGGGCCGAAGTGCGTTTTGACGGCCAGGCTGACGCCGCCGCCGTGGTAGAGTCCGGCCAGGTCCGCTTCACCGTGCTCACGCCGACGCTGCTGCGCCTGGAGTACGCGGCCGACGGGCAGTTCGAGGACCGGCCGAGCCTGTTTGCGGTGCAACGCCGGTTGCCTGTCCCCGAGTACCAGCACCGGCGCCGAGACGGCTGGCTGGAGATTGCCACCCAGCGCCTGTCGTTGCGCTACAAACTGGACACCGGGCCATTTACCGCCGGCAACCTGTCCATAGCCGTGTCGGGACCCGACGATGACATCTCGTGGCAGCCCGGCCTGCCTAACGAGGGCAACCTGGGCGGCACGGTACGCACGCTGGACGGATGCCGGGGGCCCCTGGACCTGGGCGAGGGCGTGCTCTCTCGTGACGGCTGGTACCTGCTGGACGACTCTGCCAACGTCGTGCTTGACGGTTGGATGATGCCCTGGCCTAAGCCTCGTCCGGAGGGTGAGCGGACGGATTGGTACTTCTTCGGCTACGCCAATGATTACGCCACCGCCTTCGCCGACCTGGTGGGCGTCGGCGGGGCGATCCCGCTGCCGCCTCGCTTCGCGTTCGGAAGCTGGTACTCCCGGTACTGGCCGTACACCACCGAGGACTTCC
>JANQGB010001206.1 GCA_028277545.1 Phycisphaerae bacterium
GTGGCAAAGGACTCAATAAGCGTAAGGTCATGCATTGCCGCACATGTCGCCGTTCTGCGCCAGGGACGTCTTGCCGCCTATGGCCACCCGGCGGACATCCTGCGGCCCGGCACCGTCAAAGAGATCTTCGGCGTGAGCCTCTACCGTCTCGATCACCCGCACGAAAACCGCATTCTGCCGGCGCTGGACGTCTCCATCGGCGGCACCTCCAATCAACGCAACTGAACAAGGCAGGGATCTCCATGTCCTCTCGTTTGATCCTCACTGGTCTGGCCGGACTGGCCGCCGCACTCACGGTCAGCATCGCTCGGGCCGAGCCCGTGACAGTCGACAATTGCGGAACGCCCCTGACGTTCGAGACGACGCCGGAACGCATTGTTGTCCATGACATCAACATGTCCGAGATGGCCTTTGCCTTGGACTTGCAGGACAGGATGGTCGGGGTGACCGGCATCACCGGCTGGTACAAGACGACGCCGGCGTTCGATGCGGCCCGGGGCAAGATCCCCGAGCTGGCGCCGAAGTACCCGACCCTGGAGAACCTGGTCGCAGTGACACCGGATCTGTTCTTCGCGGGCTGGTACTACGGCATGAAGCCCGGCGGCGACGTAACGCCAGAGACCTTGGCGCCGCTGGGCATCCAGACCTTGGTGCTGTCGGAGAGCTGCATCCACTTGAGCAAAGACCGCCCCGCGGCCTCGTTGGACCTGTTGTATGGAGAGGTCACCCGCCTGGGCAAGATCTTCGGCAAGACCGCGGAGGCAGACGCATTGGTCGCCAGCTGGCAGGCTCGCATCGACGAGATCAAGGCCGGTGCCAGCGATTTCAGCGGCAAGCGCGTGTTTCTCTACGACTCCGGCACGGACAAGCCCTTCACGGCAGGTAAGTACGCGATGCCGACCGCGATGATCGAGGCGCTGGGCGCCGTCAACGTCACCGCCGACATGGACACGAGTTGGGGCACGACCTCCTGGGAGGCGGTTGCGGCTGCCGACCCGGAGTTCCTGATCCTGCTGGATTACCAGACCGGTGGCGGTGCGGGAGACCTGCTCGACTTCCTCAAGGAACACCCGGTGATGCAACACGCGACCGCGGTCAAGAACGAGGCATTTGTCGCGCTGCGCTACGAAGAACTGACCCCGGGGCCCGCGAATATCGAAGCTCTGGCCAAAATGGCCGAAGCGATGAAAGGCCTCACAAACTGAACCGGCACCGCCACCGCCACCGCCACCGCAATGCGCATTGCCGGATTGCTGACGCTGGGCTTGGCCGGGCTGATCGGCTTGTTGATGCTTGCCGTGGCCGTGGGAGCGACGCCCTTTACCCTGGCGCAGGTCGCAGCGGCCGTCACCTCGGCCGAGCCCACGCCCGCGAGCCGTATCATTCTGGACCTGAGGCTGCCGCGGGCGCTGCTGGCGATCATCGTGGGGGCGGGGCTGGGCATGGTTGGCGCCGTGCTCCAGACACTCACGCGGAACGATCTGGCCGATCCATTCCTTTTCGGCCTGTCGTCAGGGGCGGCAGCAGGGGCCGTGGTGGTGATCACCGTCACCGGCAACGTACTCGGGTTCTGGACGTTGCCGCTGGCAGCCTTTGCCGGGGGATTGATCGCCTCCCTGATTGTCCTCAGCCTCTACCGGCGCCTAGCCCGGCAGGGCGCCAGTCAGATGGTTCTGGCGGGGCTCGCCGTGTCGTTCCTGTTCCTCTCCCTGACGAACTATCTGGTATTTGTCGGAGACCAGCGCGCGGCTCACTCCATCCTGTTCTGGACCCTTGGTGGCCTCGGGCTGGCGAACTGGGACACGCTGCCGATCGCTTTGGCCGGGCTGGTTGCGATCGCCGCTTTGGCGGCGCTTGCGCATCGGAGACTGGACGCATTGTTGGCAGGTGACGAGGCGGCCGAGACACTGGGCGTTCCCGTCACCCAGTTCCGCCGAGCGGCATTCCTGCTTTGCGCCTTCGCGACGGCCAGCTTCGTCGCCCTCACGGGCGTGATCGGCTTCGTTGGCTTGATGGTCCCCCACCTGGCCCGCGGTCTCGCGGGGCCGCTGCACGGTGC
>JANQGB010001493.1 GCA_028277545.1 Phycisphaerae bacterium
CGACGCTCTCGGCGCGAGGTACGAGGGCGACGACCGGATCGAGGCCGTACTGGTCGGCGTGGGTCATATAGGGTTCATCACGGCGGCGCCGAACGCCGCGGGCGCAGCGGCCTTCATCGAGCAAGGCTGGACGCCAGCGCTGTGGACGGATTATGCCCTGGCCATGGCCGCGGCTCACCGACGGGCCTTTCCATCCAAGCCGCTGATACTCCGCGGGTCGTCGCTGCTCTTGCGTATGAGGCAGCCGGCAAAGGCCGGGTTCCACGGCCATCTGCCGCACTTCATCGACGTTCGGGACGAGATTCTGCTGCAGGCAGCCCGCAAGTATCGAACCGGCATCGGCGCCAACGGTCTCGAGGCCGATCCGGCTGCGTTCCTGGCGACCGGCCTGCCTGACCTGTTTGCCAGGCTGGCCGCGGGCGCCGAGCGGGGCGCGTACAGCCTGGAGTTGTCCGACGACTGGCCGATCTGGGCGCCGCCGGACCTCCGTCGCGGCGTCAACCGGCGTAAGGACAACGCCCATTTCATTGCCTGCCTGGAGAACGCTGTCGGTGGTTCCAGCGGCATCCCTCTTACACGAGTGAGCTTCATGAAACTTCTAGACACGGACCTGCTGTGTACCTACCCCTCAAGCCCGCACTATCAGGCGGCCTGCGCGGAGAAGCTGCGCTGGTTTCGATCGCGTCTCTTCCGGCCACCGGCCGGCGGGAGTTGAGCCCGAGCCGAGGCGAATCAGCGCGGTAGACGGGCGATGCCCGCCACGATAGAACACTTCCAACCTCTCTGCTACGTCAGTCAGGCTTCTCTGGTCCGGATGCGACAACAACGATGAAGAACGTTCACCGACAGATGCAAGTGGGCTTCCTGGTGATGCCCACCGCGTTGGGCCTGCAGATGGTGGCCATGCTGCTGATAGCCGTCCATCTGGGCCCCGCGCTGTTTGGAGTCTTCTCGGTGATCTTCGCCATCATGAACGTGGCCAACTTCGTTACGGAAATGGGGTTGGGCACGATCATTACCAAGCGCGTGGCGGAGGGGAGGCATTCACCCGGCCACTACATAGGGCTGGCCTTGCCGCTGATCACTGTCGTGGCGGCCACCGGGGCAGTAGTTCAGATGGTGATCGTCTGCGCGGCGTATTCGTTCGAGGAAGCCGGCTGGGCGGGTTTGATCGCATCGGCGAATATCATCGTGTTCGGCAACTCAGTGGTCTTGTCCAGCACGCTGCGGGGCTTGAGTGAGATCGGCAAGTGGATGGCGGGGTTCTTCGCCCAGAAGGTCATCGCGGTCCTTGCCGTTGCAGCCCTGCTGGGACCGCTGCAGGGCGGCCTGGCGACCGCCATGGGCGCCTGGACCGTTGGCAACCTGCTGATCCTGATTTATTACGGCTGGTGTCTTCGCAACAAGTTCCGGCGCGACGAGTTGCGCTGGCGACCGGCTCAACTCCGGTCCCTGATCGGTGACTCGATTCCCGTCGGGCTGATCTCGGCCGCCAACCAGTTGAGCATGTACCTGGATACCTTCATCCTGGCCGCCCTGGTTCCGAACAGGGACGTCGGCTTGTACGCCCTGGGACAACGGCTGCTGAACCCCGCGAGAAACGTCCTGCACGGTGCGGTGGGCACGCCCACGTTTCCGGGCCTGTGCCGCGTAGCCCTGGAGGATCAGGAGGAATTCGCCCGCCAGACGGTCCGCCTCTGTGTGACCCAATGGGTTTGTGCATTGCCCCTGGTAGTGCTGGCCTGGGTGGCAGCCCCGCTGGTGTTGCCCAGGCTCTTGGCCGAGTTCGACGAGAGCGTCCGCGTCATCTGGATAACGGTCTGGGCGTTGGCTCCGGCCTGTCTGACGCTCCAATACCGCTACGTCTACATCGCCCTGTCGCAGCAGC
>JANQGB010000128.1 GCA_028277545.1 Phycisphaerae bacterium
GCGTACCAGTGACACCCGGTCAGCTCGAGAGCCGTGGTCCGAAGCATTGTCCGGGGACCGACGACGACTGTGTTCGACTCAGCCAGTAGTTCGACCACGTAGAGTCGGCGTCCGCCGGCGATTCCCAGTCCGCGCCGTTGCCCCACCGTGTAACGGGCGATGCCCTTGTGCGTTCCCAGGCGATTTCCGGCAGTGTCGACCACCGGCCCTGGCTGCAAACCGTTGCCCTCATACGTGCGCAGGATGACGGTGTAGTCTCCCGAAGGGGCGAAACAGATGTCCTGACTGTCCGGTTTGTCGGCAACATCGAGGCCGAATGTCGTTGCCGTTGCACGCACCGCGGCTTTGCTGTCCATGGTGCCGAGGGGCAGCAGCAACCGCGAAAGCAGTGAGGTCGGCAGGGCGAACAGGACGTAGGACTGATCACGTTCAGGAGCCGCCGCCCGTCGCAGAATAGGCGGTTTGGAAGAACGCTCGATGCGTGCGTAGTGGCCCGTGGCAATCCAATTCACGCCGGCACGGTCGGCTTCAGCCAGCAGAGCCGGGAACTTCACATTCGTGTTGCACAGCGGACACGGGTTCGGCGTTCTCCCGTTGTGGTATTCCCGCGCGAAATGGTCAATGATAGGCTGCATGGCGGCCGAGATATCAACCGTCCGAAACGGGATGCCCATCTGCTCGGCGGCACGGCGGGCTTCCCGGGCGTCGTCCGGTGAACAGCACGAGCGCTCAGACAGTGTGCCTTCCGTGCAGACGTTCCTCAGGCAGAGGAATACACCTTGCACCTGGAAGCCGTCTTTGAGAAGCAGACGAGCGCTCACTGTGGAATCCACGCCCCCGCTCATCCCCACAATGACACGCCTTCCCGTTGTTTCGGTCACCGGTCAAGCACCTCATTCATCGATCCGGAGCGCAGCCCCTGCAGGTCGAGGCTGACGTAGTGGAACCCCGTCGCTTTGGCCGTCGCGACGATGGCCTGACGGCGCTCCAGGGCGTGGCCGAGGTCTGCCACCGGTATTTCGATTCTGGCAGTATCGCCATAGCTGCGCACGCGACACTCGCGGAAGCCCATGTCCCGCAAGCCGGCTTCGGCCCTTTCCACGCGCCCCAGGGCTTCGGCTGAGATGGCCTGGCCGTATGGAATCCGGCTGGCCAGGCAGGCCATGGCAGGTTTGTCCCAGGTCGGCAGCTTCATCCGGCGCGAGAACAACCGGACATCCTCTTTCGTGAGGCCGGAGTCCAGCAACGGGTTGACCACGCCAAGCTCGGCCCCTGCCCTGAGCCCTGGCCGGTAGTCGCCGACGTCGTCGGCGTTGGCCCCACTTACTACTGTGCCGGCATCGCGTTCCTTGGCCAACGCGACCAAGCGCCCGAAGAGGTCGTGTTTGCAGAAGTAGCAACGGTCGGCCGAGTTGGCGGTGTAGCGCGGATCCGTCATCTCGCCCGTGGTGATTTCCACGAGTTCGCATCCCAGATCCGCAGCGTAACGTCTGGCTTCGTCCAGCTCGCGTCTGGGCAGACTGGGCGAGATCCCGACAACCGCCAGCACGTTCCGCGGTCCGAGTGTCTCTGCGGCCAATGCCAGCAGAAACGTGCTATCCACGCCTGCGGAGAACGCCACCACAACTCGCTTCAGAGTTCGGAGCTGGGCTACGCAGTCTCTCAGGCGCCCCTTGAGGCCCGTGGCTCCCGGGCCGGATCCTTCCATTCTGCCAGTCACAGGAACACCTCCCGGAGTGCGTTTGCTCGATCTGCACGAGAACGAATCAGCAAGCAGCCAGTGCTCGATCAAGATCTTCGACCAGATCATGGGCATCCTCTATCCCTACGGACAGACGGACCGTTCCGTCCTGAATGCCTACGGCAGCTCTCTGCTCTGGAGTCAGCGTGGCGTGGCTCATTGTCGCCGGGTGGCAGACAAGCGATTCCACACCACCCAGGCTTTCGGCGAAGATGAACAGACGCAGGGCCCCGACGAATCGCTTGACTTGTTCCGTACCGCCGGTCAGGTGGAACGTGACGATGCCTCCGAATCCATCCATCTGCTGTCTTGCCAACGCGTGTTGTGGGTGGGTTGGCAAGCCTGGGTAGATGGTCGATGCGATACCGGGATGCTCGGCGAGATGCTCGGCGATGACTTGCGCATTGGCTTCATGCTGGCGCATCCGCAGGGCCAGTGTCTTCAGGCCCCGGAGAGACAACCAGCAGTCCCAGGGGCCAGGCACGGCGCCCACGGCATTCTGGTAGAAGCGCAGCGGCTTGTGCAGCTCGGGGTCGTTGGTCAAGACAGCCCCGCCGATCACGTCGCTGTGTCCGCTGATGTACTTGGTCGTGCTGTGCAAGACAATGTCGGCGCCCTGAGTGAGCGGTCTCTGGAAGAACGGCGACGCAAACGTATTGTCGGCCACCAGTGTCGCCCCGGCGTCTCGGCAGACCTCGGCCACCGCGGCCATGTTCACCAGCTGCAGGAGTGGATTGGCCGGCGTCTCTACCCACACCAGTCGCGTGTTTGTCGCAATGGCCGCCGCAAAGGCCTGCGGACGCGTGCCATCGACATAGGTAACCGATATGCCGCGCGGTACGCAGATCTCGTCGAGCAGTCGGGACGTTCCTCCGTAGATGTGTTCCGCGGATACGACGTGGTCGCCCGGGCGCAGCAGTGAGAACACTGCATCCACTGCCGCCATGCCCGAACTGAATCCCAGCCCAAAGTGGGCCTCTTCGAGGGCAGCCAGGCATTCCTCGAGCGCGGTCATCGTGCCCGTGTACCAAACCGCCAACTTCGTCTTGGAAGACGTCGGGAAGCCGAGCGGCTACGAGTATTCGCGCACGGCAAACCCAACCCGGACCGCGCT
>JANQGB010000217.1 GCA_028277545.1 Phycisphaerae bacterium
GGGCACCCTGGTCTCGGCCCGCCAGATGGCCCCGTAGTTCACGCGGGCCTTGAGGCGGGTCAGCATGGCTCGCATGCCGTAACAGGTCTTGATCAACCAGGTATTGGCCGGCCGCGAGCGCATGTAGCGACGCCTGATGAACTCGCCGTACATCTCCGCTCCGCGGCGGAAGTATTCGGGATCGCTGAAATCAAACGGGCCCTCATGCATGACGGGCTCCCAGGCCCAGTCGCCCCATTGCATGATCATCTTCATCCGGTCATCCTGGCCTGCTTGTTTGGCCGTCAGGTCATTTCCCCAGGCTAGAGTGTCACGCTGTGCCTCGAGCGAACCGCGGGTGTGGGGTGTCTCGAAGTACAGCCGCTCCATCTTCGTCGTGAGGTCGATGTCCTCCCTGGTCTCGTGATAGCAGCAACCGAAGTCGATCGCTCCCAGCCGTCCGTCGGGCATGAACAGGTAGTTCCCCGGCTGTGGGTCGGCGTACAGCACCTTCTTCGATTGCTGAGTACGGATCAGGGCCACACAAATCTTGTGGCCATAACTGTCCCGAAGCTCCTGTGGCGGATCGGTGGCCAGAAACTCGTCCAGGTGCAAGCCCGGGATGTAGTCCATGGTCAGGATGCGTTTCGTCGAGTACTCGGCAAAGACCTGCGGAACCACGATACCCTCGTCCTCGGTAAACGCGGAACGGGCGATCCGCTGGTTCTCCGCCTCCCGTTCGTAGTCCGTCTCCATCTCGAGCATGTGATGGACTTCCTCAAACTGGGCCCTGAGGTTATCCCAGTCTCCGCTGAGCCGCATGGGCATGAGCAGGGCGATCAGGTTGCGGAAGTCGTCTCGAATCGTGCGTCCGATGTTGGGATACTGAACCTTGATGGCCACGCGCCGATCCGAGCCCTTGAGCCGGGCCCGATGAACCTGGCCAAGCGAGGCCGCGGCGAAGGCACGCGTCTCGAACTCGTCGAACAGCTCTTCAGGATCGGCGCCCAACTCGTTCCGGACAAACTCGCGCAACAGTGAGAAGTGCATCGGCGGGGCCTCGAAGTGCAGATGCCCCAACATGTCAGAGAACTGCTCAGGAGCGGCGTGCGGGTGGGTGGCAATAATCTGCCCCACCTTCATGATGGCCCCGCGCAGGTAGCTCATACCGCCGAGCACCTTGAGCGCCGCCTTCAGGTGGGTCTCGTTCAGCGTGCTCTGCCGCTTGTCGCCCGAGGTGTAACCGCTGCGGAGCCACCAGGTGAAATAGGCAGCGGCGATCTTGGCCTGCAGCGTGCCCAGTACCCAGAGCCTATTGAATCGCCCGGTCGGCACGCGCCGGTGCGACAGCTCTTGCAGCAGAGTCTGCAAGGCGGCGCCCGGCCCGACGGGCTCTTCTGACTCCACCGGCAGCGCCTCAATAAGATCAGCGATCCTGGGCGACATCGGTAACCTCCCTTCCGTCCTTCGACGCAGGCGTCAGCGACGCGACGAACAACCGCATCGACTGATCCAGGACCACCAGCGTGTCCTCCCGATGGGGGGTTTCGTCGGCGGTCCAAAAGGACAGGACTCCCAGATAGAGTGTCCAGTACAGGTGCATGGTGATCGCGCTGGGCGGCACTGCGGCCGGTGCCCCCCTCGACGAGATAAGCTCCGCCACGGTATCGAGGTGATCCACGCGCAGTTGCCGGGCCTGCTGGCAGGCTTCCCCCCCGCTGAACTGGCTCAGCGCTGTTTCGAGGACTTGGCCGACGTAGCCGTGATGGGGTGCAAGGTGGCGAAGACCAACCGCCACGTGAGCAAACAGGGCCTCGTCCAGCGACTCGTCACCACGAAGGCGGGTCTCAAACTCGGCCCCAGCTTCGTCCAGCGCCTCGTCCACGATGGTCATGGCCAAAGCCTCCTTGGTGGGGAAGTAGTTGAACATGGTGCCGGCCGCTATCCCCGCTCTCTCAGCGATGTCGCGGGTGGTAGTCTGCTCGAATCCTTTTTCTATAAATAGGTTACGGGCACACGCCACGATCCGCCGCCGCGTTTCCCGCTTCTTTTCGGCCGTGACTCTCATGGCAACGCGCTCCAGCTTCCCGCCGTTATATGAGCATACTCATAATATACGCCATGCCAACGGCCTTGTCCAGAGCAAAATGAGCGCGCTCAGAAAAATCTGGGCAGCGCACGGCCCTGTCAGCGCCAGTCCGATGGTTCACGGAGACGCCGGCGCTGCCGAATCGCCTTGACCACGCGCCGATGGCACTAGGGGCTATTAAAGGCGGCCTCGAATTCGGTGAAGTCGTTCAGGTCCACGTCACCATCGTTCTCGAAGTCGAAGGTCGCGCAGGGATGCGGCTTCACGGCGATGGTTCCGGTCATGCCTGCCGCATGGTGAATGCCGCAGAAGTACGGATATACGTTTGCCGGCCTGGGGTGGGCG
>JANQGB010000265.1 GCA_028277545.1 Phycisphaerae bacterium
GGTAGTGCTGCGAAAGATCCGGCAGGTCGTTCACAGAGGTGTACATTGTGTCACTCACCAAGCAAGTGGCCCGCTGCGCTGCCGCCTGGCCTCACCGCGCCGGGCGGTGCTGCTGGATGATAGTCACGCCGCGCGGATTCGGCGACGTTGGTCACGGCCGAGGCGTGAGGTCCTCCGCCAGGGTCCGCGTAACGGCGTCCTCCGGCGTCAGCCTGCCGGCCGCCTCGTACGCCTGGCGGGCGCGGTCGGCCCGGTTCGGATCCGACCCGTAGAGCGCGGCGTGCCCCTCCATCAGGTGGCCCGCCGCCTCGAACCACGACCGCCAGGTCTGCTCCGCGCTCTGCTGATCGTCGCCGGGTGGCCAGGCAGTGACGTACACGGCGGCGTCACTGCGGTGAGCGAGCAACTCCAGGAGGTTCACGGTCAGCGTATTGCGATAGGGGCTGGCGTGGACCAGGTAGTCCAACACCGGGCGGTCATCGGTGTGCAACGGTCCCGCGCCCGCGTACTCCGTAACGTCCTGCTCGGCAAGCAGGAGGCAGGCCGCCAGCTTGTATGGTTGGTCCATGCCGATCACCGCCAGGTCAGGACGCACGAGCCGCTGGGACATTCGCTCCGCCGCGTCAGCGAGGTCGATCGACAGTGGCTCCGGAGTCGCCACCAGTATCGCGAAGTCTGTGGGCAGGTTGATCATGTACCACAGGCTGGTGTGTGGGTAGACGGCCTGGAAGGAGCGCACCAGTATTCTTAGCTGCTGCGGAGTGATTCCGGAAATCGGCACCCAGGCGCAAGCCAGGCCACCCGCTGCGAGGTTCTCACGCATCAGCCGAAAGTAGTCCGTTGTGTAGAGGTTCCCGTTGCCGCGATACTGGATGCTGGTTATGTCGGTGACGATGACGTCGTACTTGTGTGGGGCGACGTGCAGCCAGGCTCGGGCGTCGTCAACAACCAGGTGGAAATCCAGCCGTTCGTGGTCTGGGCCGACGATTCCCCTGTTCTCGGTCTCGAACAGGCGGTAGGCGTCGACGACGCGGGGCTCGATCTCCACGCAGTCCACGCGCACGCGGTGCATCAGCATCGAGTACGAAGTCCCACCGGTGCCGAAGCCCACAGTCAGCGCTCGCTGCGGATCCGGATGCAGCAGCAGCGGCAGGTGGGCGAGCATCTTCTGGTCGGTAACGATCTCGTCGTACGTACCCGCCACGGACTTGCTGTCCACAAACAGCGTGCGGTGAGTGGTGTCGTGTCCGCCCAGCTGTGATACGTGCACAGTCGCGGATGGGCCTTCGGCGTAATAAATTACCGCTTCATCCGGGTTGGCGGCTGGACGCAGGAAACGGGTTGCCAGCGGGGTGAAGGCCACCAGCAGGACAAAGCCGGCGGCACCGAAGCCGGTCACGCTTCGCCACCAGGGCGGCGGCGCGCGGTCCAGCGCCGATGCCGCCGCGGCGATCAGAAAGTTGGCCGCGGCCAGACCCAGCAGCGTTCCACGCAGGCCAAGCAGCGGAATCAACAGGGCGCCCGTCGCGGCGGTGCCGACGATTGTACCTGCCGCGTTCCAGGCGTATAACCTGCCCACTGCTTGCCCGGCGTCCGCCGGCGAACCGCCGAACATGCCGACCAGCAGTGGCAGCGTCATGCCGATCAAGACCGCGGGCAGAAACACAACAGCGGCGGTCAGCGCATACTCCAGCAGGAAGATGTCTGCCGCTGTCGCTGTGGGGCTGGTGATATTCAGCGTGCCCGCCACTGGTACGCAGGCCAGCAGGATGGGACAGGTCAGCGCCAGCACGATCTGAACGCCCACCAGCAGGCGCAGGGCGTGTGTTCGCCGCCAGCGCATCAGACTGGTGGCGATGCCAGCGCCGGCCGCCAGTGCGGCCAGGAAAGTAGTCACCACCATCGTGAACACGTACACGCTGTTGAGCGTGAAGATGGCCACCAGCCGCATCCAGGCGATTTCGTAGGCCAACCCGGCGGCGCCGGCCACGCCAGCCATCACCAGCGCAAACCGGGCGCTGCGTGGATCCGCGGGTCGGGTCACCTCGTCAACAGCGTCAGCCGGGCGGTGGTCCGGGCCTTGGTGCGGCCCTGTTCTTCGGGCGACAAGCAGGAGCACGGCGACCAGCACGTTGCCCAGGACCGCGCCGTACAGAGTGCCCTGGACGCCCACGGCTCGAATCAAGAGGAAGCCCGCCAACCCGGCGCCCGCGACGGATCCGATCGTGTTGACTGCATAGAAGCGCCCGAAGCCAACGGCCACCGATCGTGCTCGCGGTGCGACCAGCCGGGCCATGATCGGCACGGTTGCCCCGATCAGCACGCTGGGTACGCCGAAGGCCACGAAGGCCAGGGCGAACCTGATCAGGTTCGAGAGTAGCCAGCCCGGGTCCGTTGCCGCATGAAGCCACCTGAACAATTCCATGAGCGGTGCCACGAACCGGCCGCTGGCCAGGCCGGCCGCAGCGATGCCCAGTTCGACCGCCACGTACAGGCGAAGCAGATCGGTGGACCGGTCCGCCCGCCGGCCGAAGAGGCGCGCCCCGAGTGCCAGGCCTGCCAGAAACGCGGATACGACGGCGGCCACACTGAAGGTGCTCAGCCCGAAGACCAGGCTGAGCATTCGTTGCCAGACAATCTCGTATACCAGCGCGGAGGCCCCGGAGATGAAGAAGCAAACGTAGAGCAGCAACATCCGTTTCTTCATCGAAGGGTCGATTCCGATGCGCTCCCGCCGAGCACTGCGTGGTATCAAGAAAAAGGGCCGCCCGGTGCGGTTGGGCGGCCCTAACGGTTAGTCGAGACCAGCGAGCCTGTCAAGCTGTCAAGTTCGCTGACTCAGGTTCATACACTCTGCTTCTCGATATGGGCTCCTCTGTTGCCTGTCTCGCCCGCTCTAGGGCAGTGCGTCAAACGTCGGCGGCCGAATCTTGAATCGATCACCTTGCAGCGACTCCCGGTAACCGATGTAGAAGATGCCGATCAGGTCGGTATCCGTGGTGAAGTTGAAGGTGTCATCGTCGACTTTGGCCACGACATCTCCGGTGGTGTCGTTGTAGTCGATGCTCAACCGATACCAGCCGGAGGGCTCGGAGGTCATGTCGATGTCAGTGATCACTATCCAATCCACCGTGCCGACCGGACTGCTGTCGCCGCCATCACCGAAGTCGATCAGCTTGAGGCTGATCAACGACGCGCTGTCCTCCTTCTCGAAGAGCCAGCCGATGCCGGTGTTGCCATTGGCCGTTTCAAACTCGCTGGCGAACAACAGGCCTGACGGGTCGGGGAAGTTGTAGAGCGGCCCCGTAGTCCCCGCGATGCCGTAGGTCACGCTCTCTGCCCCGCCCACGCCGTAAGGCGTGGTATCGAGGTAGACGTACATGTCGTAGCCCGATCCGGTGACCACGTCATCGGAGACCACGGTGTTGCCGCCGCCGGCCGGATCCCAGGCCACGGAGCAGAGCCCGCCCTGCGGGGAGGCCACGATGGCGTTGGGGTTAGGCGTGCCTTCGGCACCGACTGTCGGAT
>JANQGB010000302.1 GCA_028277545.1 Phycisphaerae bacterium
GACGAAGCGGCCCCGGGGGCGTGGTGCTGCGTAAGTCGTGCAGTGGGCGCCAGCGGAAGTCACGGAGACAGGCTCCACATGCGAGGCAAGGGACGACGATCGGCCGCAGCGCGATCCCACAGCAGGGAAGCCACCGACGCCCGCGAAACCGTGGAGCGCCGTTGGTCTCACTGCTGTAGCGAAGAGCGACAACTCGCCCCGCTGGTCACGGGCGACAGCATGGCCGGCGAACCCTTTCACCGGTGGCTGCCCTACAAGCAGGGGTTTGCCCCGGAGTTGGTGCGGCAGTTTCACCGGGAGGCTCTCCAGCCCCGGTCCACCGCCCTGCCGCTGCTGGACCCGTTCGCTGGCAGCGGTACCTTCGTCGTCGAATGTGCTCGTAACGGCGTGTCAGCCGTTGGTGTTGAGGCGCTGGCTTCACTGGTGTTCGTCGCGACGGCCACCGCTTCGTCCGCCGCACCGGAGTTGCCCGATCTTTCCGGCCGCACATCATGGCAGGCAATCGCCGACCGGCTGGACCTGCCAGTCCATCGGGCGGCCTTGATTTGTGCGGTCGCCCGACTGCACACCTCAAAGGGCAGACTGAACAAGAACGCCCCGCCGTTGCCGGAGGTGCTGGACGACGTACTGGCCTTGATTCGGGAGGACCTGCGGACCCCGTTGGCCATGCCGGTGAGTGTCGTCCAGGGTGACGCCCGGAACCTCCGTACGATCGAGGATGGCTCGATAGGCGGGATTCTCACCTCACCGCCCTACCTATCTCGTCACGATTACATCGCCGTCACCCGTCCGCACGAGATGGTTTACCGCTACTGGCACGAAGGCCGTGAACTGACCGCTCGCCGTCAGGACCAGGTAAGGGCCCATCCGCGGGCCTATAGCCAGCAGTGGTCCCACCACATGCCGCCGTCAGTGTCGGAAGCGTGCGAGGCCCTGGCGGCGGCTGAGCAGAAGAAACTGGCCGGCGTGGTTCGCTCCTATTTCGAGGACATCTTCGACGCCTTGCGCGAATGCAACCGCGTCCTGGCCAAGGGAGCACCATGCTGGATCGTGATCGGCGGGGCCCGACTCAAGGAGGTCTACATCCCCACTGACACTATTCTGGCAGACTTTGCCCAGCACTGCGGTTTCAACGTCGAGCGCATCCGTATCGCCCGGCGGCTGATCCCCGGTGGCCGCAACTTCGGCAGTCTTCAGGGAGTCTCACCGCGCGAGTCGATGATCGTGCTGCGAAAGGCCAGCACAGTGGATCATGTACGCGTGTCCGAGTACATCGACATGCCGAACAATAAACGTGGCACAGGAGGCAAGCAGCGCGACAAGCGGAGCGCCGGCGCGTAAGCCGAATTCCTGCGACGCCAGCATACCTGCGCTAGGCCCGGCATTTATGCCGGGTTGAGGAGCCGTAGCCCAGCAAGTGCCATCCCGGTTCACTGGGATTCTCGATGAGAGTCTTCAGACATCGCAGGCAGGGTACGCTGGACGACAATGCATGCCACAGACAACGGGCGCTGGAGGTCTGTCAGGAGC
>JANQGB010000364.1 GCA_028277545.1 Phycisphaerae bacterium
TGACGGGCTCTGCGACAACGGCCTGTTTTGCGACGGCGCCGAAACGTGCGACCTGGTGCTAGATTGCCAGGCTGGCGCGGCGGTCGACTGCGATGACGGAGTGGGCTGTACGGTCGACACCTGCAACGAAGATACGGACTCGTGCGACAACGCGCCCGATGACGGGCTCTGCGACAACGGCCTGTTCTGCGACGGCGCCGAAACGTGCGACCTGGTGCTAGATTGCCAGGCTGGCGCGGCGGTCGATTGCGATGACGCCGTGGGTTGTACGGTCGACACCTGCAACGAAGATACGGACTCGTGTGACATCGCGGCCGATGACGGGCTCTGCGACAACGGGCTCTACTGCGACGGTCTGGAGACCTGTGACCTCGAGCTCGACTGCCTGCCAGATGACGACCCCTGCCCGGGCGAGGTGTGCGACGAAGTTAACGATACCTGCGGCGAGTGCCTGGCGGACGAGGACTGTGACGACGGCCTGTTCTGCAACGGGGCCGAGACTTGTATAGCCAACTCATGCCTGCCAGGCACGGATGTCGATTGCGATGACGACGTTACGTGCACCGACGACTCCTGCAACGAGGGCACAGATTCTTGCGACAACCTGGCCAACGACAGCCTGTGCGACAACGGCCTCTATTGCGACGGCGCCGAGACCTGTGACGCCGAGTTAGGCTGCCAGGACAGCGCCGACCCGTGCGATAGCGCCGCCTGGTGTGATGAAGCGCTGGACGAGTGCGTCGGCTTCGGTGACGGCGACTTCAACGTTGACGGACGAATCGACCTGTACGACTTCCATGGCTTCCAAGCCTGCTTCGGCCTGCCGGGCGTCGGCAACTGCGCGGCTGGAAACCTGGTCGGCCTGGACGAGATGATTGACCTGGCGGACTTCACCGCATTCCACGGGGCGATCACCGGCCCGTAACCGGAGCGTCTAAATCCGTACTTCATCCAGCGCCGCTTTGCAGAAAGCGGCGCGCCTGTCCCAGTTAGGCGACACGATCAAGCCACACTTGCCAGGCGGACGGTATAACCGCCGGAGGGATAGAGGTTGGCACCTGCGTTTCGGCCGGCGGCGTACGGCCACCGCGGCGCAGCAGGGACGACTACCTTCTCCATGCCGTCGCCGTCGTCCGTGGAGAATATCGAGCCCACTGTGGCGCGAAGCACGGGCACAACACCCTTACAAATCCTTGATCAGACCTCCTCATATGATCAGGTACACAGCGATTACTGGCGCCGCGTCGCCTGCTAAAGGAAGAAGGTCCCGCGCAGGATTGCTGCAAATGCGTAAACACTGAACTTGACACCGCCTTAACGGTAGGCGACAATTATAATGCGGAGATCAGGTCTTATATAAGATGCATTAATTCACTGACGTTGTAGCGGGCGGGCCGCGTATATGCCGAGGCCGTTGGCGGGAGCGCGGACCATCATGGCATCCTGGGGGTGCTTGCCATGCGTACGGCCCCCGAGATAACACTTTCGGACGAGCAGCGCGAGATTCTACTGCAGTGGAAGCGCAGCCACACTGCGCCGGCCCGCGCCGTACTGCGGGCCAAGATCGTGTTGCTGGCAGCCCAGGGCCTGCAGAACAAAGAGATAGCGGCAAAGCTAGGCGTCGATCGGACCATCGTGGCACGGTGGCGCTCGCGGTTTGCGGCGCACGGCCTCGACGGCATCGCCAAGGAGGCCGCCGGTCGCGGCCGCAAGTCGGTACTCGGCGATCGCCTGGACACCCGAATTATCGAGAAGACCACAAGGGAGCGGCCCGGCGACGCGTCCTGCTGGAGCACTCGGAGCCTGGCCAAGGAACTCGGCGTAAGCCATTCCACCGTGCATCGCGTCTGGAGAAAGCACGGGCTCACGCCGCACCTTAGAACTCCTCTGCTGATGGGTATCGACCCGCGGCTGGGCGAGAAGCTCGTGGATGTCGTGGGGTTGTTTATTTCCCCCCCGAAGCACGCCCTGGCCTTGAGCGGCAGGTCCGGGTCGGAGGTCACGGACCCCGGCGCCGGACCGCATGACGCCAGCCCCGGGTCGCGGCGTCCCGAGGGCGTGTCCAGAAGTTTCGCCCGCCACGTGAGCGCTTCGCTGTTCGCCGCGCTGCACATGGCGGAGGAGTCGCTTCCCGAAGGATCCCGAAGTACAGATGTCGAACCAAAATGGTTCCGTTTTTTGGAGCTGGTGGAAACCGGTACGCCGGCACCTTTCGACGTTCACCTGATCACGGACGCGCGCCCCAGGATCGACAGCGCCGCGATGGGACAGTGGCGGGCGAACCACCCGCGGTTCAACCTGCACGTGGTGCCTGATGGCAGCCCCTGGCTGGCGGTGGTGGAGGGCTTCCTGCGCCAGACCATAACGGCGGCCCTCCAGCGTGGCGGCTTTGGCGGCATCCGCGTACTACTCAAACAACTCTGGGGAGATCTCGGTACGCAGGACGGGCGTCCGGAGTCGTTTGTCTGGGCCGTCGCCCCACAGTAGCGGCCCCGACGGACAGCACTGGTAAGCGCCTGAGTTCTCCAGGTCCACATCCTTCTCTCGATCGCCATCAACGATAATGCAACAGCAGGCGGCCCAGGCAGGCGGCGCGGCCTGAGCAGGTCCTACGGGCCGCCTGGCGGACAGCGCGACAGGCCTGGTCATTGACAATCCGTCGCCTGCCGCGACCATGAGGTCGACTGCCCTCACGCCTGCCTGTAGCGCGGGTGAGCAGCTCGCGCCGAAAGTCACTCGCGGGAGAACGGAACATGAGAAGGACCATCGGACCATATCGGCTCTTGCCGATCATCGGGCTCGCCCTGGCCGGCTGGTGTACCATCGCCGCGCAGGGGCAGCCGCCGATCAAGGCGGGTACACCCAGCGGCCAGCAGCTTCACGCCCCGGAGGATCGCGACTCGTTTGACTTCATGGTGTTTGGAGACCGCACCGGCGGGCCAGCCGAGGGCATCGAGGTGCTCAAGGAAGCGGTCCAAATGGCCAACCGGATGGACGTCGACCTGGTGCTCACCGTCGGCGACCTGGTCCAGGGATACAATCAGCCCGCCAAGTGGCTCGAACAAATGGGCGAGTACAAGGCAGTCATGAACGTCTGCCGCATGCCCTGGTACCCGGTGCCGGGCAACCACGACGTCTACTCC
>JANQGB010000386.1 GCA_028277545.1 Phycisphaerae bacterium
AGATGCTGCATGATGTTCAGATTGGCGACATCCTGCTGGAGACGGTGGAGGGCCGCAAGCTCCGCCTGCGGCGGGTCGCCCGACCCAATCCAGAGCAGGAGGAGATCATCGCCGCCCTGGGGCTGACCTTGGCTGAACGGATCTGCGCCGACCGCGACGTCACGCCCAAAGAGCTCGCCAGCGAGTAACCCTGCTCAAATGTAGTGCAGACTCTTGCAGGAAAGCCGCCCTCACGCTATCGCCAGCCCAGTTCTACTCTCCTAACTGCGCAACCAGGGTTAGCCACACCGAGCGCACAGAAAGTATCACTGCTATTGCAGGGGTGCTTGAAGAAGGCAGGGCTTACGCCAGCGTGGTTCAATGGCCCTGCCGAGGGCAGTAACCGGTCGAGTCGCGGCTGGAAGCGACGGTTGCGGCAGTCGATCTGGTCAGTAGTATGGTTGGTGAACTCCCCTGGCCCTATCCTGGAAGTGCCATGCAATGTGGCACGGCAGCAGATGGCTGCCGAGGCCCCGGGGCATACCCCCTAGCCGACCGCCCTGGTCCACGAGGCGTACTTCCGCCTGTTCGGCGGCAAGGAGGTGCAGTGGGCCAGCCGGGGACATTTCTTCGCCGCGGCCGCTGGGGCGATGTGCCGGATCGGCGTAGATGACGCACGTTTGAGAAACCGAATCAAGCGCGGTGGTGGGGAGCGGCCCGCGCCATCGTGGATGCGCCGGAGGGAATGGGAGTTCACCCCCAAACAGAACCGTGTCTCATATACCCGTGTCTGTACGAACGCTCTTCTTGCTGCAACGCTCCTTTTCGTTCGAGGACGTCGTCGAAGGCGCGCTCCCAACATCGTATCGCGGCTCCAGGCCCAACTGTGCCTCGCGGTAGCCGAGCGAATAGCCACGTTCGTACCATCTTCTTAGCTGCTGATACTCGCGTTCCAAATCTTCTTCCTGAAAGACTGCTCTCTCTGGTTTCAGCTGATATGCCGTGATTGACCTCTTGTGGGACTGCCTATCAAGGCCGACGCTGCACAAGGCAAATACTGCTATTCCTAGAGCCGACGATCTTGTCAAAGTCCTACTGTTCATAACGAACAGCATCGCGCCGACTTTATATACTTAAGTGATCTCTATATCGTAGTCTCATCTGCGCCTCTTGTGGCCTACCTACAAGTCGCCACCTAGTTCAAGAGGTCTCGCTTATTTCCACTCGTGCCCGTCGACGTTAACGCACGCCGTCCACGTCGGGTGCCCGCGCAGATCCTTAAGGTCGGTGTCATCTAGAGCTTTCTTCCTCCACATAGGATTCAAGTCTATTGCCTCACAGAGTCGCTCCCCCGCTTCCTCCAAGCGTCCTTGCTGCGCCAATGCACATGCCAAGTTGAAGTGGCCCAGTCCGCTCCTGCCACCCAGGTCCACTGCACACCTATAGTACGCCATGGCCGTATCGAGATTGTCCATCCGAGCGTACGCTACTCCGAGTAGAGCCCATCCGTCAGCCATGTCAGGCTCTAACTCTATAACAGCAGCAAGCTGGTGAATTGCCTGAGCGTATTGACCGTTGATGATAAGAGACCTTGCAAGGCTATATCGCGCGTCAACGAATCGGTAATCGAGGCGCAATGCTGCTTTGTACTCGTCGAGCGCAGTGTCGGAGTCTCCAGTCGCTGCTCGTGCTAGTGCCAAGAGATAGCGCATCTTGGGGTCCCGAGGCGCCAGGCCGCAACCGCGGGCCAACACGTCTATCGCGTCGGCGAAACGGTCCAGGCGATAGAGGACAGTACCAAGGTCACGTAGCAGGTTCGGGTCGTCTGGCGTAATGTCAATTGCGTCGCGGTAGGCGTCGGCGGCTCCCTCAGCGTCGCCGGCTTTCCAACGCGCCAAGCCGAGCATGGCCTTCACTTGTCCGCACCCAGGAAACTCTAGTGTGCTCCGCTCACAGAGCGCCCGAGCTTGCGCGAACTGCTCGAGTCGAATCAGGGTCAAGGCGAGATTGGCCGAGGTGATCGCATGTGGTTCGTCCTCAAGGGAGCGTTCGAATGCATACTTCGCAGCGCTAAGATTGCCTAGCCGATAATGTGCGAGTGCTTGTAGGTTCGTTTCACAAGCTCGGAGCTGTGGCAGCTCGCCGAGCGTCTCCAACGAGCGACGATAGTCGGCGAGATGGTACCAGGTGAGGGCCAAGTTGCTGCGAGCACCTTCAAGACCAGGCGCCAACTCGAGCGCTGCGAGATAGCTCGCTGCAGCCTTGAGCCATATACCGGACTCTGACTCTGCAACACCTCGGTTGAAGAGCCTCACCGCGCGTCGATGATCGGCGCTCCCAGCAACTGTGGGTAACTGCGCCGAATCAAAGTAGGGTGGCGTCGTCTGCTGCTGAATTGACTCGGTGAGGTCTTTCAATGGATCTTCATACTGCGTAAAATCTGGAACTTGAGAAGAGAGACGGCGAATAATTTCGTCGCGCTCGGCCATAGCAGAATCACACTCTAGGACCTTGGGCTCCAAAACGGCACGAGTCATCTCGTTGTTGGCCCGACAGTTCTCGAGGTCGAGCGCAGCGTTCTGTCTACACTCGGTCAATTCCGCAGTGAGGACCTTCTCACTCGCGAATTGGCCAAACCCTGCGCGAACCTTGTAAGTCGTGTACACCAGTAAGGTAACGACCGTAAGAAAGCCAGCGATTTTCCCGATCGGTTCAAGGTGATCCCACCAGTGGTGACTGGTCCGACTGCCTGAGTTGGAGGGCGGCGGTGACTGCGTATTGCCATTGGCGTGGTTCGGACGCCTAGCCCGATCTGGCTTTGATTTCTCCGATTTCATCACTTGCCTCCTGTAGGTAGCGCCAACCCGATTGATAACGGGTCGGCCAGATGCAATGGCCTACTCGGGTAATGACGGAAGTTTGCCGGCGGTCAGGTAGCTTAGTAGGGCCTCTACGCTGGTCTTGGTTGGGTTG
>JANQGB010000420.1 GCA_028277545.1 Phycisphaerae bacterium
ACGATGGCCATGCAGAGGCCGGCGTAGGGGTCATCGTCAAGGTGCACGGCTATCGCCAGCACCCGCAGTGGGGCATCAGCGAGCGGGCCACCATCGCCGAGTCCGCCCGAATCGGTCACAACGCCAACATCGGCCCGGACGTCTCCATTGCCGACAATGTGACCATAGGCGCCAACTGTACGATCTACCCGGGCTGCTATCTCGCCGAACGGTGCGTCATCGGCAACGACGTGACGCTGTATCCCAACGTGGTGATATATGACGACGCGATCCTGGGCGACCGGGTCACGATCCATGCCGGTACGGTGATCGGCGAGGACGGACTGGGCTACGCACCGGTTGGCGAGCAGTGGATCAAGATTCCGCAGGTCGGCCGGGCGATCATCGAGAACGACGTCGAGATCGGTGCCGCCTGCACTATCGACCGGGCGACGCTGGGCTGCACGCGGATCGGGGCGGGCTCCAAGTTCAGCAACCTGGTGGCCATAGGACACGGTGCCAAGATTGGCCCGAATTGTATGGTCGTCGCCCAGGTGGGCGTGGCGGGCTCAACAACGGTAGGCAAGCACGTCACCATGGCGGGCCAGGCAGGAATCGTCGGGCACGCCACTATCGGCGACAACGCCACCATCGGTGCCAAGGCTGGCGTGAAGAACGACGTGGAGCCGGGCGTCACCGTGCTGGGGCAACCAGCCATACCGATCACCGAAGCCAAGCGGCAGATGCTCATGGTCAAGCAGTTGCCGCAGATGCGGAAACAGCTCAAGGTGCTGGAGGCCGAGGTAGCTGCCCTTCGCAAGATGCTGAACGAGCGCCCGGCGGGCGACTAGTCTTAAGGGCCTGCCGCCTCTGTCCGATGCGGAACCGATACCACCCGCTGGGGCACACAGACAATGGCCACCGATTCTGCGACTGCGTCCTCTGACAGTATCGCCATCATAGCCGGCGCGGGCCGGTTTCCGTTTCTGGTAGCTCAGGGCGCTCGCCGGGCGGGATGTCGAGTCGATGTCATCGGCTTGCGCGGGCTGGCCGACCCTGCCATAGCCGAGTTGGCTAACCGCTTCCGCTGGTCGGGGGTGGTGCGCCTGGGGCACTGGATCCGGCTCATCCGACGATGGCGCGACTCACGAGTGATTCTGGCCGGCTCGGTCCGCAAGAGCGAGATGTTCGGCCGCTTCCGCCTGATCCGTTATCTGCCGGACTGGACCAGCATACGCCTGTGGTTCTTCACCGTGGCCGACAAGCGAAACGATACCCTGCTCTGTGCCGTGGCTGACGAGATGGCCAGCAAGGGCATCACTCTGGAGGACTGCGTGCAATACTGTACGGAAGACATGGCTCCCGAGGGAGTGCTGACCGCCCGCCAACCGTCGGCCGGGCAGCTCAAAGACATCGAGTTCGGCTGGCACTTGGCCAAGGAGATGGGTCGCCTCGACGTGGGGCAGTCAATTGCGGTCAAGGAAACCGAGGTCATAGCGGTCGAGGCCATCGAGGGAACCGACCGGATGATTGAGCGGGCCGGGCAACTGTGCAGGAACGGCGGCTGGTCGCTGATCAAGGTGGCCAAGCCGGATCAGGATATGCGCTTCGACGTGCCGACCATCGGGCCCGACACTATTCAGAACCTCCAGCGGCACGGCGCCGCCCTGCTGGTGGTTGAAGCCGGCAAGACGTTGATCGTCGATCGCCAGGACACACTGGCGGCGGCGGAGCGGGCCGGCATCATTGTGGTTGGACGGAGGGCCGTGGATTAAGCCTCGAATCCACGGATCTGTCCCCTGCCGCATTTCCTCGCGGGTACCGTAATACCGCCGAGCCTACGCCGTGTGCCGCTGGCTGCCTCCGAACGCTGTTCAGAAGAACGCGGGCAGCTCCGATCCGCCGCCGGCTGCCGGCGCCGGCTGAGGCACCGGCGCCGATCCGGACGTTCTGGTAAAGGTCACTTCCTGCACGAACAGCAGGATCACCGCCCGGCCGCTGATCTGGTCTGCGGCCAGGTCGCCTCCGAAGATAACGGCGGAGAGGTCCGGGAAGTCGAGACGCGGGATAGTCAACCCCATGGTCCCGCTCGACCGGGCATACTCCTGCAACAGGGCCAGCACCAGGTCATTGGCGACGATGTCCAGACGAATGGAGCCGTTCGCCAGCAGGCTGGTTCGCAGTTCCGGGGCCGGCAGGCTGGTCCCCAACTGCCGCCCAAGGTCATCGATGGCCTGCTGAAGGCCCATGAACTCGCTTGCCGCGGGAGCCTGGTATCCCTGCCCCATGGCCAGGGCAACGTCCTCCCACCGCCCCGCACTGTCGAAGCGCAGCCTGACGTACAACGTCGTGTCGTCCGCGCTCTGCGATCGAACGCTGTCCTCTCGGTCGGTTCGCCCGCCCAGCGCCCCGAGCAGGCGTCCCGTCGCGTGAGCCAGCCGATTCTGCAGCGTGAATCTGGATGCCGCCGATTGCGCTTCCTTGTAGGCGCCGGCCCCGCCCAGGCTCTGCCCGAGGTCAGCGTTCACTGCCGCCGGCCCCCCGGCAGGCAACGGCAGTAGATTGAGACCGGTCCCCAGAGGTATGGCCGCCGTCCACTCCCCCGCCAGGCGGGCTGCGTTCTCCGTTGTTCCCGGTCCGGGCTCCAGGCTGATCACGTCGAGACCCGCCATCCGCTGTTCCCCGATCCCCATCTCGAGTTCCAGCGTTTGAGAGTAATCGTATTCGCCGACGTAGCTGGCGCTAATGTCGGCACCGATGCCGCCCAGCCAGCGGCCCGGTCCGCCCATCTGCTCCATGTCGTAGCTGAGCGAAGCTTTAATACGGGTCTCACCCAGGCGCCCGCCCTGGCCGTAGTCAACGTCGGGGATGGTGAACGAGAAATCCCCCCTGGTCGACACCCGACCATCCCGGGGGTCGTCAGAAGCCATGCGGCCCGCGAAGTTCTCCAGGTCATCTATGAGACCGTACAACTGTGATCGGGTGCTGCTGTCCATGCTGCCCATGAGTTGACTGACTGCGTCGGCCAACAGCGGCTCCAACTCATCAACGATCGCATCTACCGTGTGCTTACTGACGGCGATGACCGGTCCGCTGGGAGCAACGGCCAGCGGCATGTACGGGTCGGCTGTGAGCTCCACAGCCGGCAGCCCGAAGGCGTGCCAATTGAAGAGTTCGTCTTGCCAGACGAAACCCACACCGGTAGCCAGCGGCCCGCTGAAGTCCGCAAAGTCCAGGAAGGCCCTATCGAACGCGTGACGCTCCCCCTCGTCCAGGACATCCGTCAGCGCTGTTTGCACCATGTCTGACAGCTCGTTGAACCGTTTACCGGGTAGCCCGAACTGGCCGGCCAGCACGCCCAAGTCGACAGACCCCGCCAGCAAGTACCACTCCGGAGCGTTCACCGTCGACTGGGAACCGCCGGCGCCCTCACCAGGCGCTGTACCGGTGGTGGCGGAATCCTCCGGCATACCAGAACCTGGTCCGGCCCCGGGGGCTGGGAAGCCGGCGAAGGGGTTCAGTTCCTGTTGCTGGGCTCCGGCCTCGAATCCTTCGTTCTCCGCCCCGTCCCCGCCACTGCCGGAGCCGCCCCCCGTGCCCGCCTGACAGCCCGTCAGCAGCAGCACTGCGACGAGCGCCACAACAAAACAACCGCCCCAACTGCATACCGGCCCAGAGAGCTTCAGCATGGTACTTCCTCCTTCTCGTTGTCAGACGCGTGGCTGGGTTATGAATTTGCTGGATAAAATAATACTGTATTGGACTGACCGATACACGGTCACTGAGGGCCGGTGGCCAAATCTTGCATCAGCTTGTGAAGCGGCTCACCGACCGCGCCGAGTCACTTGACAGTGTCGCTTGATCGCACACAAGCCCAGGAAGGTGGCCAGACTGAACTGCACGAAGAACGCCCCACATGGAATCTGGGAGGCGACGCGCCGCCTGATCTCCGCCTCCGAGGGCACCTCTGGGAGGGGAAAGTCCAGCCGTGTGTCGCTGGAAAACGAGGTGATGGTCCCGCCGGTGTCGAAGGCGTCCTCGTCAACCGTGAGTGCGATGTTGTACTGCCCTGCGTCCGGCTCCTCTACCAGGTCGGCGAAGTCCGTGTTGACCTCGATTGACTCCAATCCCGCGAGGCCGTCGGACAGCACCTCCTCCAGCAGTACGAAACCACTGCTGACCTGAGCGCTGCTGCGCGGGTCGTTGGTCGCCCACAGGCGTATAGTGATGGGGCCGGAGTTCGTTGCGCTTGCATTCGTCAGGGGCACCGACATCGAGAGCTGTGACCGGGCGTTCCAGCTAAACGACCAGCGCGAGTTCTCCGCCAGCCGGATGTCCGCCGCCCGTGCGCCGGTGGTTGACACGCTCGCCACCACGGCAATCGCCCATGCAAACGCGCGTCGGTTCATCGTTCGTCTCCTTGTAGCCCGTGATTCTGCCCCACGTCGCAAACCGCCGAGTG
>JANQGB010000496.1 GCA_028277545.1 Phycisphaerae bacterium
GGTAGTCGCCTCGCAGGTCGAAAGTGATCGACGATTCGCTGTGCATGCCGATACCGTGCTCGTACGCCTGGCCCGCCACCCGGATCGGCCCACGCTTGACGTTTCGATCTGCGGTCCACTGCCAGTGAGGCCCCAGGGCAGCCTGGTGCTCGTAGCTGATGGGATGAAGCGTCGCGAGCCAGACCCACCGGCCGTCCAGCACTTCCAGCCGGGCAATCCGATCGGCCGGCAAGCGCTGCGTGAAGCGTCCGAACAGGGTGGCGGTCACCGAGGTCTCTGACCAGTCGAATGCCGACGCCGTCAGGCGTTGACCGTCGGTGGTTAGAATGCGGACGCGGGGGTCGTTGCCCTCCCTGGTGAGGTCTTCGTCGGTCGGGACGATGGCTGCCGCCACCACCGAGTCTTGATCGATGCGCGAGTCTCCTGAAGCCGTCTCAACTGTGAACCCGCTGGCATCAATCGAGGAGATGAAACCGCGAATCAGGTCACCGTTGCGGAGCAGCAGGGCATCCTCTCCGTCCGTGGCCGTGCGGGTCGCGAGTCCCGCGATGGCCGGGCGAAGGCGGCGATCCACCGGCGTCGTGGTTCGCCAGAACATGACTCGTTCCAGCGGAACCGGCAGTGGCCCGAGAGTGGCGGATTCCACCGTCAGCACGTCGTCGGCGAAATCCACGACTCTTCCCAGCAGAACGTCTCCGCCAACCAGCTCCAGTCGAGTGGCCGCGGGTGGCGCTGACGGGGCCGGGTCGCGCAAAACTACCTGCACGATATCACCAGCCGGGAACCGTTGAGGTTCGCCGAGATCCTCGGTCGCGACTGTGACTCCCTCAGCCAGCGAGAACCGAATCAGCTCGCCAGTGATCGGGGCGGTTGTGACGGTTGTAACGATTGTATCGTTTGTACTAGCTGTAACGGTCGTGCAAAACAGAACCGCAAACAGTCCGGGCCACAGCCACGATTGGTGGTGAGGAGTTGGGCAGCCTGTGGTTCCATGCACGCTCATTTCTGAAAGATCGGCAATAAACGGTTCGGCATTTGGAGAATGATCAGCGCCATGGCTGTTCCGTATTCTGTGCCGGCCTGGCCTCGCCAATATCCCTCCTCGGTCTGCCTGGCCAGCAGATCGCGGCGAACGGCGGGCCACCAGGCCCGCCAGCGTGCGTCGCCGGCCAGAAACATCGCCTGGGCGGCGTAGTAGTGCCCGTAGAACATGTGCCCCACGCTGGTCTCGGTCGGGGGCGTGTACCGGGCAATAAATTCTAGGCCTCCTTCTATCTCCTGGCCTTGGTAAACACCGGCGTATTGCAGGGCCGCCACCGCTGCCGCTGACCTGGCGAAGGCCGAGCCGCCCGAGTTCAGCATGTATCGAAAGCCGCCGTCGGGGTTCTGAGATTGCCTCATGTACTCCACCGCCCGGTCGATGGTGCTTTTTTCCACGAAGACGCCCGCGTTTCGCGCCGCACGCAGAGCCATCACCTGGCACACTGTGACCGAGAGGTCGGCGTCGTGCCGGACGGGCTGATATCGCCAGCCGCCCTCTTCGTTCTGCGTGGACACTATCAAGCGAACCGCCTTGCGCAGCGTTTCCTGCAGGTCGTCGCGCGGACTCATGCCGTAGACCTCGGCCAGGAACAGCGTGGCGAAAGCGTGGCCGTACATCGGCCCGTGCGATGTCTCGGCGGCCAGGAGCCCACTCTCCGAACCGTGGTCCAGGATGAAGGCGACGCAGCGCTCGACAACATCGCCGTAGCGCCCCCGCCCGGGGACGTTTCCGTCGGACAGGAAAGCCATGCCGGCCAG
>JANQGB010000604.1 GCA_028277545.1 Phycisphaerae bacterium
AACGAAGCCCACCGTGTCGCCGTTCACTGGAACCTCAACAATACTACGGTGACGGATATGGTCACCGGGTGGGCACTGCACTGGCTCGATCCGGACGGGGACGGCACGCCCACGGATGGAGTGGACGGCTTCCGGCTGGATCACGTGTCAGCCTGGCACTCGCAGGAGAGCCCCTGGGGATATCACCTGGACTGGTGGATAGACTGGAAGAACGACCTGGCAGCACTCAAGCCCGACGTGTTCACCTTCGCGGAGCAGGCCGACTGGGGATCACACGGCGATGACCTGCTGCCCGCCTTCGATGCCGCCATGACCAAGCCCCTGCTCTTTGCGGCCCGCGACGCGCTGGCAAACGAACTGGCCGCTCCGCTATACAACGAGATGCCGGTCACCATCGCGACGCTGCCGCCGGGCAAGACCTACCTGGGCACCCTTGGCGATCACGACGTGGACCGGATCACCTCGGTGCTGGGAGGCGACCTGGAGAAGGCCAAGGCCGCTGCGGCCGTGCTGCTGACTCAGCCCTACCCGCCGGTAATCTACTTCGGCGACGAGATCGGCATGCTGGGCACCAAGCAGACCTACGGCAGCGACGCCAACGACATACCCATGCGCGAGCCGTTCAAATGGAACGCGGTGCACGGGCCACCAATGAGCGACTACTGGGTCCTCAACCAGCAAGCCTACGAAAACCGCTTCTCTCAGGACAACGACGGCCGCTCGGTCGAGGAACAGGACGGCGTGGCCGGCTCGCTGCTGGAGACCTACCGCACGCTGATCTCGGTACGCAAGAATCACCCCGCCCTGCGCTACGGCACTTACCACGCGGTCAACAACACCAGTTCCCGGGTTTGGGCGTTCCTGCGTCATGAGGTAGACCAGGAAACGCTGCTGGTGGCTATCAACCTGCGCGGATCGTCACGAGTGACGCAGCTTGACCTCTCGGGCGCCACGATTCCCGGTGGAACAACTTCCGTCGTCGATGTGATCACCAGCGAGGTGCTGCCGGACCTGACCGACGCGAACAAGGGAGCCTACGCGGTAGTGCTGGGGGCATACGACTTCCGGATACTGGCAGTCGACCTCGTACCCGGCGATGACGAACCAGTGGAGCAGGCTTACGACGGCCTGGAGATTCCTGATGATCTCTACGCTGCCCACCGCGCGGCATTGCAGGACAACCCCACGGGCATGGGCGACAACGTCAACGAAGCCGACGCCCTGTACCTTCGCGCCGCCCCGGACGGCCTGCGTATCGGCATCACCGGCAACGTCGGCACCGACGGGTCCGGCTTCGTCCTGTTATTCGATACGGTTCCCGGCGGACAGAACACCCTGGTCACAACCGGTTTCTCAACGCCGCCGAGCGCCATTCCCGCGCTTGATGGCACCGTAATGGATCCCGGCTTCGAACCCGACGTGCTGCTATTCGTCAACGCCGCCGGTTCGCAGTTCTACGTGGATCGCTACACTCTGCCGACCGGCACGCTGGGCCAGAAGCGCTACATCGGCAGCGGAACGCTCGGCGACGGTGACAGTACACTGACCGGCGGCAGCAATCTCTTCGGTTCGGAGCTGGCTGTGGATAACTCGAATACCGCCGGTGTGACAGAGACTGACGCCAGCGGCGCCGCCACAGCCACCAGCGGCCTGGAGGGCCGCATCGCCTACGAGGACCTCGGGCTCGATCCACAGGCCGGCAGTATCAAGGCCCTGGTCATGATGGTTCGCCCCAGCGGGCTGGTCGGCAACCAGTTGCTGCCCGGCCTGGGCGGTGGGTACGACAACCCCGGCTTCGTGCCGGACCTGACGGACTATCCCGGAGATCAGTACGCCGAGGTCCTGCTGGCCATACCGGGCGACTACGACGGCGACCGAGACGTGGACCTGGGCGACTTCGCTTTCTTCGACGGTTGCCTCACCGGTCCGGCAGCGACCGGTACCCTGGAGCAGGGCTGTGACGCCTTTGACTTCGAGGGTGATCTTGACGTGGATCTGGCGGACTATGCTGCCTTCGGCGACGCGCTTGCCCGCTATTGACTGCGTTGGCATTCGATGAACGAGGGGATGACGACATGATCAGGGGTAACGTGTTGATCGGCTGGAGCATGGCTGCGCTGACGGCCGTGGGTGCGAGCGCACAAGTCACCTTCAACACCACGCCCGACTGGG
>JANQGB010000619.1 GCA_028277545.1 Phycisphaerae bacterium
ACCATGTTAAGAATCAATATGGTCTGTCACCTCTGGGATCTCGCCGACCATGGCGTCGATGAGGTTCTGGACCGCCTGCAGGGTGAGCTGGGCGTGAGCGGCGTTTCGGTCCCGGTGGTCTGTTCCCCGGCAGCGCTGCTGCGACTCGGGACGCAGGCGTCGCCGCGCATCTTCCGAACCAGGGGTGGTGCGTTCTTTCGGCCGGACGACAGGTATTACCAGGCCACACGCTGCCGGCCAGTGGTAGCGGATTGGCTGAAGGGGCGCAATCCACTGGAGCAGGTGGCGCGGGGCTGCCGCAAACGCGACCTCGGTTTCCGTGTCTCCGTCTGCACGTCGTTGGCCGGCCGGTTCGCCAGCCGATATCCCGAAGGTCGGGCCAAGACGGTTTTCGGCGATCCGTGGGAACATCGCCTGTGCCTGGTGAACCCCGACGTTCAGGCCCTGATGGTTGGCCTGTGCAGGGATCTGGCTGATACCTACGCCCCGGACGCCATCGAACTGCACGAACTGCACGTTGGCCGGTTCGGACCGTCTTTCTTGCCGGTCGACCCGGGCGTTGATCTCGGGCCGGCCGGCCGGACGCTGCTGGCTATCTGCTTCTGCGAGTCATGCCGGCAATTGGCAGGCACCGGCGTCGCCGGTGCTGCTGCCGACTACGTCACCGAGCGACTCCAGCGTACGTTTGAAAGTGGAATTGCCACACTGTCGCCGCCGACAGAGGCCCTGGCCGAGGACGCTGCGCTACAGAGTCACGTCCAGCGTCAATGGCGTTCGGTCAACGCCATGCTCAATAACATCCAAGCCGAGTGCCCCTGCGAATGTGTCGTGCAGTACTACGAGGATTGCATTATCACTGATGTTGCGCCAGAGGCCAGCCCGACGGAGGAGTCGGAGAGCGAGGCTGTCCAGCGCCTGTTCCGGGTGAGTCTGACGGACATGGACGCCTTCGATCAGCAGGTCCGGGGCGCCATCTCGACCAGCGGAGCGGCCGGTCGAACAGAGTTGATCGTCCCCGCCCATGCTGGCAGCGGCGAGGAGACCGGCAGTCCGACGCAGGCACTGGTGCGGGGATTATCACGGGCGGCCGAACTGGGTGTGGCCGGTGTTAATCTTGACAACTACGGACAACTTCCGTCGGAGGGGCGCACCGTGGTCAAGCAGGCGGTCCGGTTCGCCCGTCGTAAACCGGCTGGCGAGCAGGGCCACTAACAAAAAGATCGGCGACCCGCTCTGCGGATCACCGATCTCCGTCGGGTGGGGCTCGATGTAGGAGGAACAAAGGAGGCTCGTCAGGTTCTTTCTGTTTCCACTGGTTGTACGCCCCGGTCACGCCGAAGTTCGTCGCCGTTTGCCGAAATTGGGCGTTTTGCTCGGGTGGCTTGCACGTAAGGACTGTCTGGAATGAGCGTTTATCGGCTGATCGTTCGGACACGATATCTGGCTGGGCTGCTGCTGGTCTTTGTGGTGCTCTGGTGCAAGCCTGCGTGGTCGCAGCAGACACTCTCGCCCGCCGAACGCCAGGAGTTGGCTCGCCACTTCGGTTTCGACCCGGTCGAGATCGTCAAGTTGGATCATCGCATCGGCCCGTTGCGGATAGCCGATCTGAATGGTGACGGGCTCAACGACCTGGCGGTAGCTAACAACTACAAAAGCACCATAGAGATTCTCTTGCAGAGGGCCGAGCTCGCGGGCGAAGTTGCCGCGCCCGAACAGGTCAACGAGTTGGAGGAGAACCGGCGGTTCGAGAAGAGAAGCGTGTCGTTGATCTGGGAGGTCGGCAGCTTGGAGTTGGCGGACGTCACCGGCGACGACCATCCCGACGTGGTGTTCTTCGGCGACCCGGCCGAGCTGGTTGTTCTGACCAACCGCGGAGACGGCACCTTCGACGATCCGATTACGCGGCGCGTGCCCGACGGATTGAGCGTGCCCTCGGCCCTCACCTGCGGCGACCTCAACGGCGACGGGCGGACCGACGTAGCCCTCCTGGCGGCCGAGGAGGTCCTGGTCTTCTATCAGGGAGACGCTGGACGACTGCTCGAGCCGATGCGCTTTGCCCATGCTGACGACGTAACGGCTATCGAGGCGGTGGACGTGGATGGCGACGGCCTGGACGACCTGGTGCTGCCGCTGATGTCAGACGAGGAGCCGCTGCACATTCGCCTGCAGACCGCGGCGCACCGCTTGGGGCCCATTCGCCGGATCAAGATTCCGCGGCCGCGCAGCGGTCACTTTGCCTCCTGCCTGAATCGCAAACAGGTGGACCTGTTCTGTGTCGAGGACGTATCCGGTCGACTCAAACGATGGACCTTTTCGTTGCACCCCAGCGGCGTGGCCAGCCATGAGGCGGATGTACTCTATTACCCGCTGCCTAAGCAGGGTCGCGACGCCCAGTTGCCGCTGGCGCTGTCTGACGTGGATGGAGACGGCCTGACGGATGTGGTGGCCGCTGACGCCAAAACCGCCCAGTTGCTCCTGTTCCGGCAGGCGCCAGGTGTCGGCCTCTTGCCGGGCGAGAAATTCGGTGGCCAGCTCAAGATGCGCGCCGTCCGGCCGTTCGATGCTGACGGGGATGGCAAGGACGAGATTTACGTGCTCAGCGCCGAGGAACAGAGTATCGGCGTCAGCAGGTTCGAAGAGGGGCGCTTGACCTTTCCGCGCCCATTGCGTGTCACCGGAACGCCGCAGGCCATGGACGTTGGTGTGCTCGGGCCCGGCGCCGATCAGGCCGCGCTGGCCTATGTGTACGAGGATGACGACGAGGTATATCACTTCACCGTGGCCGGGCTGGGCGGCGCACCCGCCACGGACGAGATGACTACGCGGGCAACGCTCGAGCTCGAGGATCTGGACAGCCCGCCGTCCGCCGTTCGCCTGGTGGACATCAACCAGGATAGCCGGGCCGATGCCCTGCTGTTCGTTCCCTATGAACCGGTGACTGCCTTACTGCAGGCGGAGGACGGCTCGTTCGCGGAGTTGTCCGGCCCAGGCGGCGGGCAGCAGGGGCTGGTGAAGAGCGCCACACCGGCAGGCACGGCGTTCGTCGATACCGACGGCGACGGGCACCTCGAGATGCTCCTGGCCCAGAAGACCTTCGTCCGGGCGCTCCGAGTGAGCGCGAACGAAGCCTGGGAAGTGGTCGATCAGTTCAACGCTCCGTCGGGTGATGCCGAGGTGGTGGGCGTCACCGTGATTCCCACCGGCGGCAGCGTGCCGGCGGATCGCCCGCTGCTGGCCATGTACAACAAGCAGACCCGCGAGGTCCACCTGTTCAAGCCGGGCAGCGCTGGCCGGTACGTGCTGGACCGTTCGATCTCCGTGGGTTCGTTCGATCTGAAGGCCATGGTGGGCGGGTCAGACGGCGCGCCGTTGCACCTGGCCGGCGACGATCGGACCTCCGTACTGCTGGCTGACGCCAATCGTTTTGCGGTGCTGCTGCCTGACACTCCCGCCGCCAAGGCCCATGAGGCCGGCGTATACGAAACGTCGCTCCGTGACGGGCATCTGACCCGCATGGCGGTCGGCGATCTGAACCACGACGGTCGCACCGACCTGGCGGTAATCGAAGCCAAGGACCACTTCGTGGAGATCCTGACCTTCGGGCCCGACGAGAGCCTGGTTCGCGGCAACAAGTTCCGCGTCTTTGCCAAGCGACAGTTCCGTGGCAGGGGAGGAGAACGCGGCGGCGCCGGTGAGCCGCGGGGCATCCACATAGCCGACCTGACCGGCGATGGCCGCGACGACCTGCTGCTGATAGCTCACGACAGGCTGCTGCTTTACCCGGCCCAGTAGGCGAGCAGTACGACCGGGCGTCACAGACCGCCGCGAGCCTGAGCAACGAATCGGCTGCCCGAGGTAACGGCCTTACACGCTGGCGGGTGACGTCGGCCCTGCGCGCCTCTAGCACTCCTACCGGCAAACGCGGGCTATCCGGCTCAAGTTAAGATCCTGTTAAATCCTTCCAGCCGCGGGCGCGGCTCCGGTTTGGCGGAGAGTTAGCGCGCCGTTCACAAATGCTTAACACGGTCTGGCCACACTGCTCCGCGTTGACAGGCCCAGGTTGGCGGGGCCGTCGTGACACGTCTGGATACCCGAAATGGAGGGACAACCCATGCATCGCAAGGTGAACAGGAGCAGGCCAGGGTTTACGCTTATCGAACTGCTGGTCGTAGTCTCGATCATCGCCCTGTTGATCTCGATTCTTCTGCCCAGTCTCAAGAGCGCCCGCGAGCAGGCCAAGGCCGTGAAGTGCGCCGCCCACCAGCGGCAGATCGCGCTGGGTACTTCGGTCTACCTGACCGAAGCACGCGGCACATACCCGCCGTCCTACGTCTACCCTATAGACTGGGACGGCAACTGGTCTACCGATGACGACGGACAGTCCGCCAGCAAGGAATTCGGCTACATGCACTGGTCGCACTTCCTTTACGGCGGCGGCAAGGTGAAGCCCGACGCCTTCCAATGCCCCAACTACCCCGAAGGCGGCGCCCCGCGGACCAATCCCGGACCCGAAAGCGAGGACTGGGAAATCGGCGAACAGCGAGACGATGCGGGGCAGACCGTGCCGACGCCCGACAGCGTGGAGGACAAGCAGGCTCCGCGGATGTCCTACGCCGCCAACGCGGCCATCATCCCGCGAAACAAGTTCACCGGCGTTTTCTCCGGTGGATACCGCGTGAACGTGCTGGTGGGGGACAGCAGGGTTCGCAACCCGGGTGGAACGGCCCTGGCAACCGAATTCCTGCAGAACTGGCGAGCGCTGGGCATTCGTGAGGGCGGACAGGTCCTGGTGAAGTCGCACCGGCCGGTCAACGTCTTCTTCAGCGAGTCGGGCCGGTTCAACGAGTACTACGCCGCCTCCGAGATACCCAGGTCCGACTTTGTTTACGGGTTGCTGGAGGACCAGGAGACCTTCGGCGTCTATCCACTTCGAGACATCAAGAACCAGACCAACATCCTCGACCATACGTCGGGCATTCCACAGATCAATGCCATCGGTCGCCACCACCCCGGCGGCGACGAGACGTACGGTGGCACAGCCAACTTCCTGTTCTGCGATGGTCACGTGGAGCGCATGACTCCCCTCCAGTCCATGAGAGAGCGTAAGTGGGGAGACCGCTATTACGCTCTCTCCGGCCCGAACGAAGTCATGCGTGTGCGAGACTGACTCGCAAGTGGTGCCAGGTTTTTCGATTGCCCCGGCGCGTCACGCTTGAGGCAATAGACGGCATACAGTGTCAGCGAGAGTCAATCTTGACGGGTCGTCGGTCGGCGATGGCTCGCCTTGATGGAAGGAGGTGCGCGGGGACGAGCGCCGCAAAACGGCTGTGCGGTGTGCGAGACGTCCACAGCCGGGTGATGGTGACTACCAGGTGACGTACATGAGCAACGTAATCGCGTTGCAGCAGGTTTAGAGGAGCTAGGAAAGAATGACACTATCCCAGTTCAGATACACATTGGCGGTGAGCCTGGCGCTGTGTTCGCCGGTCATCGCGCAGCACAATTTCAGCGGTCCGGCGGACAATCCGGCCGCCGACTGTAACAGCAGTGGTATTGTCGGACCGGGCGTTGGCAGCAGCGGTTCATACTGGCACGTCAGCGAAGGCCAGGTCAACTTCTCTGGCGCGACGCTGTTCGCCAACTACTTCGAGACCGGCCAGTCCACGAACGACTGGCTCGACGTGGACGGCGATTGCTTCTGGGGGTACGACCCGTTTGGCCCTCCGTTTGCCGATCAGTTGGCGAAGGACGGCTTCTGGGGCAGCCCCTCTCGGTTGCCCTTCTCGAGCGGCGACGACACGCCGTGGATGTTCCAGTACCGATCGGTTGGCTCGATCAACGGCTTCAAGGAGTTCCAGACCAGCCAGCTCTGCGATCAGATTCCGAACGACATCCCCAGCGAGGTGGGCATTCTGAACCGCTTCCCCTGGGCATCGGACGGTGAGCGGACCTACTCCGGCCCGCACGCCAACTGCAGCGGTACCCCCTTCACACCGTGCGAGGTCTGCGGTTCGTTCATGGACGTACCCAGCACCTGGGCCACCCAGAAGGGCGGCTCAGGCGGCACGTGTGAGGGCAACGGCGCTGCCTGTTTCACCAACGCCGACTGTCCCGCAGGCGAGGAGTGTCTCGGCGGAGCCGCCTGGTTCCGCAAACCGTGTGAGGATCTGTACGGGGCCAATCCCGGCACCTCCTGCACCGGTTACGGGCAACTGCTTCCGCCCCTGGAGAAGGAGTGTGAAGAGAAGGCTTGTGCGGCGGCGGAGTGTTTCGTCGGTGTCTGCAACGATATCGACGCTCTTCCGTGTTCCACCAGTGACGACTGTGTCGCGGGGGTTGCCTGCATTAACACCAGCGTCGAGGACGCCTGCCTCTGCGAGGACGATTGTTTCGAAGGCGAGTGCGTTCCCGCCCGCCGCTGTAGCGATGCCCCCGCCATGGCCTGCACGACCGACGACGACTGCGCCGGGACGTGCGATCTGACCGGCACGCTGGTGGCATGCGACAACTTCGAGGAGTGCTCGGAAGGCGGCGAGATCTGCGCCGGCGCCGGCACCTTCAATACCGCCTCGTTCAACGTGGACTACG
>JANQGB010000733.1 GCA_028277545.1 Phycisphaerae bacterium
CGGCACCAGCCGGCCTACGCGCCGGACGGTCGCTTGGTTGTGCCTTTCCGCGACCAAGCCCCCGGAAGCCCTACGCGCGGCCACTTCGTCGCCTGGGTCGGCACCTACGACGATGCCGTCAACGCTCGACCCGGCCAGTACCGAGTCAAGCTGCTGCACAGCTTTGCCGGCGGTGACTGCGGTTACCCGGGGCTGGAGGTCCTTCCGGACGGCACGATGGTCGCGACGACCTACATCAAGTACACACAAGGCGAGCCGAAGCACTCGGTTGTATCGGCTCGCTTCAAGCTTCCCGAGGTGGATGCTAAGCTCAAGGCTGCACAGGAAGGCTGGAAGCCGGCCGGCGAGCATGTGCAGGACCTGTTTGGGAACGTTCGGATTCCCAAGGTCACAGTTGCCAAAGACGGGACGGTTCTTGCTTTTGCCGGCAACTGCCGTTACCTGCGTCGCAGCGAGGACCAAGGCGCAACCTGGTCCGGGAAGGAGGACGTCAATCCTGAGGGCAGGGCAAACGTGGTCGTGGACGAGACCTCCGGCGACATCCTGATCGTCTGCCCCCCGAAACTGTTCCTGCAGCGCAGCAATGACAACGGCAAGACTTGGTCACGCGAAGACATCACGGTCAAACCGAATCTGGGCGGACACGGCACGGGTGAGGCCAAAGTCGACGTTGTCTGCTCGGAGTCGGGTCTCACGCTGCTGCACGGTGAGCACAAAGGCCGTCTTCTGCTGCCTTGTCGCATCCAACCCCCGAAGGGCGACAACGGCCAGGAGTTCTGGCAGTACAACTACAACACCTCGATCTTCAGCGACGACGGCGGCAAGACCTGGCAGGTCGGCGAGCCCGTCCAGAGCGGCACGGGTGAAGGCACTCTCGCCGAGTTGTCCGATGGCCGGGTCTACTACAATTCCCGCTGCCACATGGCCGTGGACCACAAGCGCCTGATCGCCTGGAGTTTCGACGGCGGCCAGCGCTGGGTCGACTGGCAAGCCAGCGAGGACCTCTTCGAAGTCGGTGGGCCGTTCTACTTCAAGTACGGCAAGAACCCGAGCTACGGCTGCAACGCCGGCCTGGTCCGTGTCCCGCTGGAAGCCACCGGCGGCAAGGACGTTTTGGTCTACAGCGCTCCGGACAATCCCGGCGCCGTCCAGCCGCATAACGGCCGCATCAAAATGACGCTCTGGATGAGCACCGACGGCGCCAAGAGTTGGCCCGTCAAACGCCTCGTCTATGAGGGCATCAGCATCTACTCGTCGCTGGCCGCGGACAAGAAGGGCAACATCTACCTGCTCTACGAAAGCGGCGAGAACAAGCTCTACGAGAAGATCACGTTCACGAGATTGAGCCTGGACTGGCTGCGTGGCGAGTAGTCCGCAGAGAAGACGGACCGGGGGACCGGAGGACCGAAGGACTGGAGGCGGCGGTCCCCCGCCGTGGCGCAGCTCAAAAGACACACGCTCTGGAAGCGCGAACCGCGAGCATGAGTTCCGGAGTAATCCGGCAGTCGACCCGGCCGGAGCGATCCGGCCCAAACTGCCCATGGTTGGCAACAACAGCCCGAACAAGGCGGGATCGCTCCCGCCCAGACAAGCTTCCGCATCGCTGCGGGACTCATACAGGGGCGCCTCCGGGAGTCGGGCTTTCTCAGGTTTCGAGGCAAGGGCGATTGCTGGCAGGAAGAAGGACGACAACGTGAGTAGTTCACTGAAACACGCTTTGAGTCGCTTTGCGGCGATTCTCTTGACGGCAGCAACAGCCGCCATCGCGAGCGCGGCAGACACCACGCCCATCACGTGGTCAGAGCTGGCGGCGCTACCGGCCGCACCGGGTCAGGAAACCCAACCGGGGCTGGCCGGCGCCTTCTCCGGTGTTCACGGCGGCGCGCTGATCGTGGCGGGCGGGGCGAACTTCCCGGCGGGGTGGCCCAAGACCGTGGCGGGAAAGCCATCGGCCAAGGTCTACCACCGGGACATCTACGTGCTGCGTCCCCCTGCTGAGGAGGGCGGCGCACCGACGTGGCAGGTCGCAGG
>JANQGB010000808.1 GCA_028277545.1 Phycisphaerae bacterium
CGGCAAGCGATTCTGGCACTGGTTCGCCCGGCCGCGGGATGCGGAGGATGCGACAATGGCGTCCTCGCAGCCGGTGGAATGGGATGCTCACGTCGCCGACGTGGCGGGCTGGGCCGAGCGGATCGCCGAACGGCTCGACCTGCCGGAAGACCTGAAGCAGGCCGTTCTTCTCGCCGCCAGGTGGCACGACCTCGGCAAGAAGCGCCAGCTGTGGCAGCGGTCCATCGGCAACCCGGACCCAACCCGGTGGCACGCCAAGGGCGGCAAGTTCTCCGGCGGCCCGCCGTGGCGGCCGCGACGTCTCAGCGAGTACCGTCACGAGTTCGGCTCTTTGCTGGACGTCACCGGCCCCAGCCAGACATTTGCCAAGGAACTGGATTCTCTTTCTGAAGACATGAAGGACATTGTGCTGCACCTAATCGCCGCCCATCACGGCTACGCCCGGCCACATTTCCCGCCGGAAGCTACGGTGGACCCGAACTACCCGCAGTCCGTGGCGGACGAGGCCGCCCTGAACGTGCCCCGGCGCTACGCTCGCTTACAGCGCCGCTTCGGTCGGTGGGGGCTGGCGTACCTGGAGTCCCTTCTGCGGGCGGCGGACTGGGCGGCCAGCGCCAGTCCCGGCTCGGGCGTGCTCGCGGGGGAAGGGGACGAGCGATGAGCCATCCGGAACCGTCGATTCGCGTGAACGTGGACGTGACCAACCCCGGCCAGTTCTTCGCCTGCTGCGGACTGTTGGAGCTTGCCGATCGCCTTTGGCCCGGAGCGGAAGGGTGGTTTGAGGATGGGGAGTTCTGTCTACACTGCCAACCGTCCATTGCGTCGCCGAACCAGATCTTTTCCGAGTTGCTCGGGTGTCCGGAGTTCCATCCGGATATCACGAAGCGATCTGCCTTGGCGGGCAGCAAGCGGAAGCTTCTGCCGGTGAACATCACCTTTCCGGAAAGCGCGCTGAAGATCGACTGGTGGCGCGACGAGTTGGTTGCACCAGCCAAACGCTCTCGTGAGACCTGCGCTAAGAGCGCCTTCAAGACATGGTCCGGGAACCAGTCGCCCCAACAGATCATCTACGACCGTCTGCTACCAGCCCTGCGACAAGTGATGGCTGCTGAAGGCAATTGGTTCCATGTGCGTGTCTCCTTGTCCGGCAGGTTCGGGTTCGACCATACCTCCGCAGTCAAAGCGATTGATGTTGGGTGGTCACCCGACGCCCAAAACACCACCGTGAATACGTCTCCTGCCATCGAGTTGCTCGCGATGTGTGGACTTCAGAGGTTCCGACCAGCATCACGCACTCGCTCTGTATTTGCCTATTGCACTTGGCCCTTTCCCGCAGCCGTACCTGTTGCCGCGGCTCTTGCAGCAGGGGTAGTTACCCAGGCAAACAGACATGGCTACTACTTCACGATCGAACAACGTGGCGATTACAAATACTTCTCGATCGCAGACCCCCTGGAGATCTGACATGAGCGAACTACTGCAGAAGTACAATTCCTGGTTGACCAACGGCAGCGGCCCGGCCGCATTGGTCATTCGTGAACACCTGATGCCGGTGGAAGGCCATGACGGCGTGATCTTCCCGCCGACGTTCGCCGCCAGAGACGGTTTCCCTGGCGGGTACAACATCGACCCGCCTCCCCCCAGAGGCGAGCCGTGGCAAACCCCGAACGTCTGTCTGATCGACAGCGTCGGATCCCAGGCAAACCGGCTCGAACCGATGTTCGCCGAGGAGCGGTACGCGGAACTGATTCCTC
>JANQGB010001283.1 GCA_028277545.1 Phycisphaerae bacterium
ATCCCAGCGGGCCAGAGGACCTGGTGGGTACCGAAGAGGCCGGGAGCCCTCCCTGCTACGACCCCGCGACTATGGTCAACGCCGACGGTACGGGTGACGGCGTGAGCGACGGCGTCGACTACTGTCCGTGGCTGCCAGGTGCCGGCACGCTGGTCCTGGAGGCAGACTCGTGCCAGGCCGACGCATATCCTGGCGAAGCGGGCCACCAGATCGTCGTCGAACTCTGGATGAGGGACCTGATTCAATTCGTCACTGGTTACGAGGCCTACTTGCAGTATGACACCGGCGTGCTGAGTTATCGTGGCGACCTGAGCAGCTACTCGACGCTCCTGGCACCGCTGTTTGCCATAGACCAGCCGGATGACGGGGCCCTGGATCTGGCCGCGAACGACACGCTTGGTGGCACTGGAACCGATGCTGACTCGCTGCTGGCCACGCTGGTCTTCACCGCCGACGCGGCCGACTGTGCGGCGAGTGTCTGGTTCGAGGTCGGCGGCTCCTGGCCGTCCATGTTGGCCTTCGAGGGTGTTGCCCTCGACCCGGTGGTCCTGGTCGACTCGCCCACCTTCTCGGTGGACAGCGCGGTACCGGTCATCGACGTCTGCCCGGCCGATCCGACGACGGCGGAGTGCGATGGTGCCGGCAACACGGCCGAACTCAACGCCTGGCTGGACAGCTTCGCGGCGCACGACGACTGTGTGACGGTTACTATGGACGACGACTTCACCGCCTTGTCCGACGAATGTGGCGAGACCGGTTCGGCGACGGTCACCTTCACGGCCAGCGACGACTGCGGCCTGGAGGCCAGTTGCATGGCCACGTTCACCATCGAGGACACCACACCGCCGGCCATTACCGGCTGCCCCGCTAATATCACGGTGAGTTCTGACACCGGATCCTGCGGTGCGGTGGTAAGTTGGACGGAGCCGACCGCGGACGACGTCTGCGGCCTGCAGAGCTACACCGCGACGCACAGCCCGGGCGAGACCTTCGGGACGGGAACGACGACGGTGACTTACACGGCGACCGATTACTGCGGCCTGGAGGCTGTTTGCTCTTTCGACGTGACCGTCAATGAGGTCAACACCGTCAACCTGGAGGTCGAGCTGGTGGGCGTGACGACGCCGGTGACCCGTTGTATCCACTTCGTGACCGACGAATGCGGCTCCTACACCGACGTCTCGCTGGACTTCGTGGACAATGGCGGTGCGTGGATGAGCTACGTGGGCCCCGTCGAGGTGCCTTGTGGTGACTGGACCTCGCTGTGTGCCAAGGACGCGCAGCACACGCTCTATGACACGACCGCGCTCATCGACCAAGTCACCTACTACGACACCGCGACGGTGTTGAGCCTGGCGGGCGGCGATACGGATAACGACAGCGACGTGGACATCCTGGACGTCACCTGGCTGCTCTACCAGTTCGGCAGCCTGGCTGCCGACGGCGGTTGTCCTTGGGACGGTACACGGGATGCCGACTTCGACAACAACGGTGCGGTCGGCTCGTCGGATTACACATTCCTCACCACGAACTGGCACGAGATCACGACTTGTGACTGTCTGGTCCCCAGTCCGGGCGGATTCGGGGAGTTCGAGGCCGTTGGCTATAAAGCAACGCTGAGAACCTCCGAATTGTCTCATGAAATCGCCAATCGGGTCGATCTCAACACCGATGGTGTGGTAGACTATCGTGACGTACAGCGATTCGAGACGGCCAACGGCCTGTCCGGAGACCTGTCGGCCAAGATGAGGAAGGCGGCGCCTCAGGAGGGGCCGGCCATGATCCAGTCGTCGGGTGTTCGACCGCCGAATCGGAAGTAGTCTCGCAGCGCTCCAACGGTGCTCTCACCGCGGCCACGGCTGCGGTGAGGGCGCCTGTTCTCTTGTTGTCAGGAGGCTGGCGCCAAACACTGGTGACCGGCTTCCTGTCCTGACAGGCCCGGTGCGCGGACCTGCCAGGATGGGAAGCTGTGGTATCTGCCCCCCGGGCTGGTGCAGCGACACGCTGCAGGGGCGAGGTGCCCTACTTATCGTGCCGGTGATCGGCCGGCATCAAGCATACGGAGGAGATTGGGATGCGTGCTTCATTATTGACTCTGGCCGTCATTGGCCTGGCGCTGGTGTCGGCACAGGCCGCCGACTTGCTCACCGACACCACGCGCGCCGGTGCGCAGTTGTCGTCGAAGGAGGCGGGCGGCAATCGGTCGGCGCTCGCCGACTCGAACGCCAGGCAGGACGGTTCGCGGGCCCCGAACGAACTCGTTCTGGAGGCCGCTGATTGCCAGGCTGACTACGATGGCGACGGTCTGAACGGCCATCAGGTGGCAGTTACGCTGTCTATGCGCAATCTGAGTGGCAGCGTCTCCGGATATCAGGCGTTCGTCGCCTACGACACCGCTGTGCTGACTTACCGGGGCGACCTGAGCAGCTATAGCGCCCCGCCGACCGGTCCCTTTCCCCAGCACATTCAGGATATAGCCGGTGCGGAACTCACCGCCGGGCGCCTGAGCCTGGACGGTTCAGACGAGTTCGGCGGTACGGGAACCGACCAGGACGCACTGCTGGCCACACTGGTGTTCGACGTGGATGTCGAATGCGATTTCACGCAGGTCACCTTCGACCTTAGCGGTCCCTTCCCGTCGGAGCTGAGCTTCGAGGGGATGCCGGTGGCAACCGTTCTGGTGGACTCGCTCACTTTCCACGTGGACTCTACCGACCCGGTGCTGGCTGGTGTACCCGATCCATTGGATATCATCGTGGAGTGCGACGCCGTACCCGCTCCAGCGACGGTAACCGCTACTGACAACTGCGACGGCACCCTGACGGTGACGTTCGATGAACAGCGTACGGACGGTTCCTGTGTGAACGAATACACGCTCAGCCGTACCTGGACTGCCGAGGATGCTTGCGGAAACATCGCCACTGTAACCCAGACGATTACCGTTGTTGACGGCACCGACCCTGTTTACGAGTCGGTCCCGGACGACCTGGAGACCAACGCGTTTGCCGGAGGATGCAGCGCGACGTTCAGCCTGGCCGAGATCGGCCAGCCCGTGGCCACCGACAACTGCGGGCTGGATCGAGTCGAGTGGAGCCGTAGCGACGCGGCCACGAGTCTGGATGATCCGTTTGCCGCCGCGGATTCGCCCATAACCATCACCTGGACGGCTTACGATCTCTGCGGCAACACGGCCGTGCACGCCCAGACGGTCACCGTCTTCCCGCTGAACGACGTAGCGCTGACTGTCGAGCTCGTGGGAGTGAATGTTGCGGTGGACCGCTGCATTCACTTCGTGACCGAGTCGTGCGGCGACTTCGTCGACACCCAGGTGAGCTTCATCGACCACGACGGGGATGATGCCAACACTAACGGCATCATCGATTCGACCGAAGGCACTACCGACGATCCCGCCACGCCGGTGCGATTCGAAGGCGCGATCGAAGTTGCGTGTGGCGTGCGGACGCAGCTTTGCACCAAGGACGAACAGCACACCCTATGGGACACGTCCCTGCTGACCGACGCCGGAATGTCCTACACGGCGGATACGGATCTGCTCCTCAGAGGTGGTGACACGGACAACGACTCGGACGTGGACATCCATGACGTTACTTACTTCCTCTTTGAGTATGGGACGATGGCGGACAGCGGCGGGTGCCCCTTCGACGGCACTACCCGCGACGCCGACTTCAGTAATAACGGGGCTGTGCAGAGCGAGGACTACACCTTCCTGACTACCAACTGGTTGACGTTCAGCTCCTGTGCGTGCTCCGTGGCGTCACCGGGCGGAGACTTCGACGGTATGGAGGCGGGTGGTCCGGCGTCTTCGGTGGCGGTCTCTGAGGTAGCACCACAGGTCGCTGTCTGGGCGGACCTTAACCGCGACGGCCTGATCGACTATCGCGATGTCGAAGAGTACGAGGCGGCCAACGGTCTGCCGAACGATCTCTCCTCGAGGATCCGGGCGACAACCGCCAGGGCCAGGGTGCCGGACGTGAAGTCCGCCGCCGGTCGCCAGTAGTCGGGGCGCCGGGACGTGATTCCCCGCCGGCGTGCCACAAGGCACCTGAGCGCGGTGCTGTAGACCTGGCCTGGGGCCGCCCGTTTGCTACGCCACGGCGTCGTCGTATAATCCCGCGACGATCCGCGGGAAAAGAGGCGTCGGCGTCGGCATGGAACCCACCGAGATAGTCGTCAAAGGAGCCCGGGAGCACAATCTGCAGGACGTGGCCTTGACCCTGCCGCGCAACCGCCTGATCGTCTTCACCGGCGTCTCGGGAAGCGGCAAGAGCAGCCTGGCGTTCGATACGCTCTACGCCGAGGGGCAGCGCCGCTACGTCGAGTCGCTGAGCTCGTACGCCCGGCAGTTTCTGGGCCAACTGGCCAAGCCGGACGTCGACATCATCACCGGCTTGAGCCCCTCCATCTCCATCCAGCAGAAGGTCAGCGGCTGGAACCCGCGGAGCACGGTCGGCACCATCACCCAGATTCACGATCACCTGCGGGTGCTCTTCGCCCGGGTGGGGCGGCAGCATTGCCCGCACTGCGGCCAGCCCATCAGCGCCCAGACCCGCGAGCAGCTCGTTGGCAGAATCAGCGCCCTACCGGAGGGAACCAACGTCCTGATACTGGCCCCGGTTGTGCGCCGGCAAAAAGGCGAACATCGCGATCTCTTCGAAGACATGCGCAAACAGGGCTATGCCCGGGCCCGGGCGGACGGGCGGGTGGTGCATCTGTCGGAGGATCCCAGGCTCGAGAGAAAC
>JANQGB010000997.1 GCA_028277545.1 Phycisphaerae bacterium
CCCTCCGCGACGCTGGATTCTGCACATACAAGCACCCTCCGACTGGATTCGACTTTCAGTTGCCCGCCCGAGACAGGAGATGGTAGCGACGCCACTGACGGGGCTCAAGCAGCACGGCAGATGCCGTTCGTGCAACACGAGACCGGCACTAACGACCGGTTCCGAGCCACCCGTGCAGCCATGACCATGCCTCGGCCCACCCGCACCAGTCCGCCGCTCGTGCAGTAGGCCGGTCGCCAAGGCCACAGGTGCCGCGAGTGCCGCAAACGCGCGGCCTCGGCAGCGGGAGGCGGGGCCCGGCGGTTGTGTATCTGCAATGCTGGGCTGTTTTCGAGTACGGCCGCCGCCAATGGCAGGAGCGACGACCATTATGACGGCAGCGCGCCCGGTTCGCGGCGGTCGTAGCTGGTCGGCAGGCTACCGCTGCCGCGGAAGGTCAGCGCGCCGACCTATCGCAGGCACCTGCCTGCATCATATCGCGGTGACTGCAGGCTGGACGACTGCGTTACGGACGACCCTGCGCACTTGTGCCAGGCGCCCGTCCCCGCCTGCAACGCGGTCGGAGTGCGTGGGTGGCTGTTCCTGAGTAAGCGTCACTGATGGCCGGCGACGCAGCCAGCCAAGTCAACCGGACCCTCCGGCGGTGGGCGTCGCGGAAGGACTGCTGAGCGGTTCCTCTTTCGTCGAAGCGCTGACCCCGACCAGTTTGACATCATGGCACTTGTTCGAGCGGTCGAAGCGCAGCAGGCAATACCGGGCACCGCGCAGGTTGGTGAAGTTGCGCACATCGTAGACGAACACCAGGTCGTCGGTCTTCACGGAGCGGAACTTCGCGACCGGCTTTTTAAGGTCAGCCGCCCGCCGACACTCGGCGGGGGTCTTGCCGATCATCTTGGATCGCAGGTCCAACGATCGGATAACATCCTCCGCTCCGTCGATGTTCTCCTTGGTCTTGGCGAGAACCACGATCTCCCCCTCGTCCACCTCCACAACCCAGCGATCCACCGACAGCAGATCGGCGTCAGCGGCGTACCACAGCACCTGGCGGCTCTCGTCACCCAGATAGATGAAAGCGTCCGTCCGCTTGCCGAACATCTCGTCGGCGGCCGATGCGGGTCTGCCAATCAACTGCGCCTGCCTATCGTCCAGGTCCACGTCGGCCACCACCTCTCCCACGAGCATCATCCCCAGGCTCACCGGATGTGCCCGGCATCCACACGCCACGCAGCCCAGCCCCAACAACACCACCGCCCCCACGCCACGCGTCACCTTCATCGCACATCTCCCACAAAAAAGGGGTCAGGCTACTTTTCCTGCCGGGCCACCGGTCGGCCTGAGCGCGGCAAGGGCCCGGCGAGAAAAGTAGCCTGACCCCTTTAAACAGTAGCAGCCACTTGTAAGCAATTGTACGCGTCCACCGTCCCGGCCTCAAGACGGCGTGCTCCATCGTAAAAACATGTCAACGCGCCGTAACCGGGGCCGTCTAAAGCGTCTTCTGTATAGACCGGCAGGGCAGGTTTCGGAATAAGGCAGTTCGGAAGCCGAAGTCGACTGCAGGACATCTCCAGTAGGGCCGTCGTCGCATAACGCCCCCGAGCGGGCCAGGGGAACAGTGACATGAAGCGTTTTGCCATGCAAGCGGTGGCCATCGGCCAAGCTATACCGCTCCAGATGCGCTATCCGGGGCTGTACATCCTCTTCGTGCTACTGGCCGCTCTCGACCTGGCCTTCACCTGGACCATCTTGCGGATCGGCGGCACCGAGATAAACCCCGTCGCCGAGGGCGTGGTGGAACACGGTGGCCTGCCCGGCATCGTCATCTTCAAAACCGCCCTGGTGCTGCTGATAATCGTCATGTGCGAGGTGATCGGGCAGCGTCGCCGGCACGTCGGCCGACGACTGGCCTCGGTCTGCGTAGCCGTCACGGCCGTACCGGTGATGTCCGCCTGCGCCCAACTCACCGCCGGACAGATAGAAGACATGCCGTCAGGGCGAGAACCGCCCAGGCGAATACTGGAACTCCCGTCCGGATACGCGGCCACTTCAACCGGGCAGGCCAAATCCAAGGCCGACCCTGCCAACCGAAAGCGTACCTCCGCCAACCTGGTAGCCGCGTCTGCCCAGGGCCACAGCGCCCGTGTTGCTGCGAAGGACGAGAAGCAGGGGCATGGCATCCAACTCGTAGAGTGGGGAGCGGTAAGACGGCACAAGGTCGACTACTCGGACATCCCGCCCGCGTCCCGTTAGCACAAAGCACATCTCGGGCAGCACTCTTATCGGGCCTCCTGCCTCAGTACACCTGATCCAACTCCCGTACGCTTCTCCACCGCGACAGATTCCGTTGGCAAGTGCCATCTCGCGCCAACCTCTCAGGCCGTGATAGAGGGCGACGGCGATTCATTCGATGCCGACGTTCGGCTACAATTACGCAGACTGCCGGACGGGTCAGTCGTGACGCTCACGGCAGGCGTGCAATGGAGGCGGACAGGCCCATGGTCCCACCCCGGTATCGTCTTATCGTTATTGTTCTGGTCGTGCAGACAGCCTGGCTGGCTCTCCGGCCCACGTCGGCAGATGCTCAACCCGTGGCGCCGGTACGCGTCATCGCCGAGTGGGAGCCGGCGATCGGCACGCTGATCAGTTGGCCGCTGGGAATACCGCAGGCCCTGGTAGTCGAGTTGGCCCGCGATGACAAGCTCTTCGTTTTGGTGACCGGGCAACAGGCCGAGAACAGCGCCCGTTCCACGTTCGCGTCCTGGGGCATAGACGCAGGCCAAGTGGAGTACATTCACACCGGCGTCCAGACGCATTGGCCTCGCGACTGGGGCCCCCACCAGGTCTTCGACGGCAACGGGGAGTGGGGAATTGTCGATCCAATATTCGAGGGCTATCCCTGGGTTTCCACCCCCTGTGTGCCCATCACCTCACCCGGCGGCTACGTGGGCGACGACGCGGTCAACATTGACGTGGCCCAGTACTTCGGCGCACCGCTGCATACGCTGCCCGCCTACCTGACCGGCGGCAACTTCCTCGTGGACGGCCATGCCGCGGCCTTCTCCACCTGTGCCATGGTCGGCGAGAATCAGCAGCTGTGGACCGAAGCGGAGTTCCTGAATCTGGCCCAGCAATACCTGGGCATCACCGACTACCAGGTGCTGAACAACACCGAAGACCACGGCATCCAGCATATCGACTGCTGGTTCAAGCCACTCGACGAAGAGACTCTCCTGGTCAAGCTGCCACCAACCTGGCACGAAGAGTACGATCGCATCGAGGCCAACCTGGCCAGTCTAGCCGGCGCGGTCACCTGTTACGGCCGTCCCTACCGGATCGTGCGGATCGACTGCCCGCCATACGACGGCTACAACGTGGCCGCCTACACCAACTCGTTGATCCTCAACAACAAGGTCCTCGTCCCGCAATTCAACATTCCCGGCGACGCCATCGCGTTGCAGACCATCGCCGAGGCCATGCCCGGCTACGAGGTGATCGGCTTCCCCTGGGGCAGTTGGTACTACTACGATGCCCTGCACTGCCGCACGCGGGCCGTGTTCGACCGGCACATGCTCCGGATCACCCACCGCCGGCTTGATGCGGAGACGGAAGTCGCGGCCGGCTATCTGGTCAGCGCCGTGATCGACGACCGTAGCGAGGCCGGCCTGATCGCCGATTCGCTCCGCGTCTACTGGCGGGCGGCGGGCCAGCCGGAACGGTCCTGGCTGTTGCTCGCCCCGACAGGCCAGCCTGACACCTACGAAGCCACAATCCCCGGCCATCCCGTCGGGGTCACCATCGAGTACTACATCGCCGCGGCGGATGAGTCCGGCCGGGCCGAAAGCCTGCCGCGCACCGCCCCTGACGGCTTCTACGAGTTCACGGTCATCGACACCGGCCTGCGCATCGACGCCACCGCCCCGCCGGAGGTGCTCGAGCCCTGGACCCTGACCTCGTTTGACGTTGTCATCGATCCGGCTGACGAAAGCATCATGCCGGACAGCGCGCAGCTCCACTACCGCTACGACGGCACGACCTTCCTGAG
>JANQGB010001060.1 GCA_028277545.1 Phycisphaerae bacterium
TACCACGCACCATCTGGAGTCGTGGGAGCAATTCAGCCCCGACATGGTCTCCGGCAAGCGCATTGCCGGAGTGACCGCCGGTGCCTCCACGCCGCAATGCGGTCTTTCCACGCGATCGAGGGCCAGGCCGGGCCAGTCAGGCGGGCGGCGGATCGAACTCTTCGAGCTTCTCGACGAAGGCGGAAATCACCGACTCCGGCGTGGAGGCACCGGCGGTCACTCCGGCAATGCGCTTGCCGGAGACCATGTCGGGGCTGAATTGCTCCCACGACTCCAGATGGTGCGTGGTAGTGCCACGATCTTGGCACAGACGGGCCAGCTCCGCGGTGTTGGCCGAGTGCAGTCCGCCGAGTACGAACATCACGTCCACCTCGGAGCACAACGCGGTGGCCGCCTCCTGCCGGTGGACCACCTCCATGCAGAGCGTATTGACAACCTTGATTTCCTTGAAGTTGCGGTGGCAGATCTTGGCCACCATCGCCCCGACGAATTCGGGCGCCAGCGTCGTCTGCCCCAGCACGCCCAGACGGGGGCGCCGGGCCAGCACCGCATCCAGGTCCGTCTCCTCGTCCACCACGATCACATCGGGCGCGTAACCGATTACCCCTTTGACCTCCGGGTGGTTCGCGTCGCCGATCATCACCACCTGGTAACCCTCGTCATGCAACTGTCGCACGACGTCCTGGGCTCGCTTGACCAGCACGCAGGTCGCGTCCACCACGTTCAGACCCCGCTGCGCCGCCCGCTCAAAGGTCTCCGGAGGCGCCCCGTGGGAACGGATCAGGATGCTCGATTCCTCGGGGACTGTCTCCAGGTCGCCCGACTGGTTCAGCCCAGCAGCTTCCAGGCGCCGGACCACGTCCTGGTTGTGGATCACGGGCCCCAGGGCGGTGAGCTTGCCCGGCCCCCGGTCCTGGACGGCCTGCTCTGCCAGTTCGATGGCGTCCTCTACCCCGAAACAGAATCCACGGGATTGTGCCAGTCTTACCTGCATGCCCTTCTCACACCGTTACAGACTCCGGCTGCGGCCGGTCTTGTTCGGCCGTTTCGCCCGGCTGATCGTAGTCAAACTGCGTACGGCCGATTCGTCGCCGCAAGTCGTTGTGCATCCGGCGCAACCGGTCGGTCAGCATCCGGGCCGCTTCAACGGCGTCCAAATCCGCGATCTGGTCCGGAGTCACCGGTTCGCCGTACAGGACCCACAATTGGGCCAATCCCGGCAATCTCTTGTGTCGCGGCCAGATCTCGTAGGCGCCCTCGATGATTGTAGGCACGATGGGGCATTTGGCCCGCTTGGCGATGCCGATTACGCCGGGGTGGAGCGGGGCGATGCGCCCATCCCGCGTACGGGTACCCTCCGGAAAGGTGACCAGGGCCGCGCCGGACTTCAACCGGCGCAGCGATTCCTTGATGGCCCCCACGTCGGCCGACGCCCGTTTGACCGGAAAGGCGTTCAGTCGCACGATCAGCGTGCGAAAGTATCGATTCCGAAACAGCGAGTCGCGGGCCATGAAGCTGCATTCGCGCGGTACCGGCTGAGCAGCGATGATCGGATCGAAGAAGCTCTGATGGTTGGACGCCAGCAGCAGGGGGCCGGACCGCGGGACATTCTGCAACCCGTAGACTCGCCCCCGTCCGTAGACGATGAAGATCCACTGGGCCAGTATGCGCAGGAATCGGTAAAGAGGATCCATAGTGCGGCGAATACTAACACAGGTCGGCGACCACTACGACGGCAGCGGTCCCCAGTCCCGGGTCTGCCAGGCGGCCAACTGCTGCCGGGCGGTCAGATCGAGGTGCAGTGGTGTTACTGCGATAAAGCCATCCGTCAGCGCGTTGAGATCGGATTCCAGGTCGCCGTCCGGTTCAGTGAACCAGCCCCGCAGGTAGTAGCCGGCCTCCTGGTCCGGGTCGGAGCGGTGTTCGTAGCCGTCGTTCATCCGCTGAACCGCCTGGTGGGCGACTCTCACCCCGCGGGGCGGACCGGCCGCCAGGTTGGGGATGTTGATATTGAGCAGATCGCGGGGCTGTAGCGGCTGCTCCAGGGCCTGCCGTATCAGGCTGCTGGCGATCCTGGCGGCCCAGGCGTAGTCCATGGCTTCCCCTCGGTCCATCGACACGGCGACACCGGGCAGGCCCAGGATCGCCGCCTCGGCAGCGGCCGCCACC
>JANQGB010001096.1 GCA_028277545.1 Phycisphaerae bacterium
GCCCGGGCGCGGTGGACACCGGCCACAGGGCTCCGGCGGTCCGATAACCGGCCCTCCAGCGGTAGGGTGAGCCCAGCCCGGGTACCGGTTTGGACACAGCACTCCTCCATCCAATTGCAGCGCGAATAGAATAGCTGTTGCCTTGGCGGCCCAGCGTCCGATAGACTACTGGAAAGTACTACTTTGACCTTACAGTAGCGGAAAAAAAATGAGTGTGCGGGTTGCATGGGCCTAAGTCTTAGGATTAGTATTGCCCTTGGGATGGACGGAGGGATTGTGGCCTGGCGTGGCCGGGGAGATGGTGGCCGGAGGCGGACGCAAGTGTGTCTGAACTGCTGACGAGGATATACGATGGCCGTAAGACATCACATTAAAGTGTTGGTCGTGGATGATGACCCGTCTGTATGCAGAACAGTCGGACTTTTACTAGAGGATCACGGCTATCGACCGCGGACCTTCACCGACGGCGAGAAGGCGCTGGAGGCGGCGACGGACGAGTCTTGCCAGATCGCCCTGGTGGATCTGCGCATGCCCAAAATCGACGGCGTAGATGTTGTCGGGCGACTCAAGGAAATCGATCCGCGGATGTGCATCATTGTGATGACGGCCTATCCCGACCTGGACTCGGCCACCGAGACCATGCGGCGGGGAGCCACCGATTACATCGCCAAGCCCTTCAAGCAGGAGCACCTGGTTGCCGCGGTGGAGCGGGCTTGCCAGTACCTGGGTCTGATCTACACGGCCGAGCAGGAGTTGAACAAGTTGATCGGCCAGCGTATCCGCGCCGAGCGACTGCGACAGAACCTCACACTCCGGCAGCTTTCGGACCGCACGGACCTGACCACGTCGCAGTTGTCGCAGGTGGAACTGGGCAAGAACGCCGCTTCGATCTGGGCGTTGGCCCGGATCAGCAACGCCCTGGGCCTGCGGCTCTCGGTCCTGCTCTCCGGCTTGTAGAGGAGTGCCTTGGCGGCGGCCCGTACCGGCTCACAACGAACGCAGGTGCCAGCCGCCATCCACGTTGATCACCTCACCGGTGCTGAAAGGCAGGTCGCCGCGAGCTATCATCCCCACCGCCCGGGCTACGTCCTCGGGTGTGCCCCAGCGGTCGATAGGCGCCATGCCGTGGCCGATCAGTTGGTTGTAATAAGCCCGCGTCTCCGGCTTGGCGGTCATGTCGGTCTCGATCACGCCGGGGCGAATCTCGTAGACCTTGATGCCATACTCCGCCAGCCGCCGGGCGAAGAGCTTGGTCACCATGGACAGACCCGCCTTGCTGATGCAGTACTCACCATAGTTCCAGGCGGCGGTGTAAGCTCGGATGGAGGAGACGTTGACGATGGCGGGAGACGGCAGCCGTTGCGTCTCAAGTAAATGTATCATTGCCTTGGCGACGCGCTGGGTGAGGAAGTAGGGCCCGGTCAGATTAGTGGCCAGCACCTGGTGGTAGTCGTCGATGTCCGTGTCCAGAATGTCGGTACGAGCGGGCGGGCCGATGCCGGCGTTGTTGACCAACAGGTCGATCCGTCCATACGTTTCCATGGTGAAGTTGACCAGCAGATCGCGGTGCGAGGGGGCGGAGACGTCCGCCTGGCAGACCTCGGCCTGACCGCCTTCCGACTCGACGGCGCTGCGGGTGCGCTCGGCTTCATCCAGGTTGGTGTTGAAGTTGATGAGTACGGCGTAGCCGCTGCGGGCCAGCTCAAGACTGATGGCCCGCCCGATCCCGCGCGATCCCCCGGTTACCAGTGCCACGCGCTGCTCGCTCATGGTGATTGCTCCTGCCTGGTACAGCCTGGTCCCGTTTGTCGGTGGGAATCTACCCGGCGCGCCGGCAAACGGCAAGCCGCTCCGGGCATCGTTGGCCAAACTACGACGCGTCGCCTATGCTGTGGCCTGAACGGCGGCCGACATCCTGGGGAGTGATCTGATGAAGTCGTATCGACAGGAACTGTGGTTCGAGGTGCCCGAGCGGCGAGGTTTCGTGAACATCACTCGCCAGGTGCGTGAGGCCATTGCGGAAAGCGGTGTGCGTGAGGGCTTGTGCCTGGTAAACGCGATGCACATTACCGCCAGCGTGTTCATCAACGACGACGAATCCGGCCTGCATGCTGATTATGACCGGTGGCTCGAAAAGCTGGCTCCGCACGCGCCTATCGAGCAATACCGTCATAACGACACGGGCGAGGATAACGCGGTTGCCCACATGAAGCGCCAGGTGATGGGTCGCGAGGTCACCGTGGCCATCACCAACGGCGATTTGGACTTCGGACCGTGGGAGGCAATCTTCTATGGCGAGTTCGACGGGCGCCGGCGCAAGCGGGCCCTGATCAAGATCATCGGCGAATAGGCAAGCGCCATTGCCGACGCGTGTGCGGCGACTCGCTGCTGCCGGCGCGGCCGGAGTGACAGTACGTGGTACGGATGGGGAGCCATCTGAGCGTCGCCGGCGGGCTGCACCTGGCGGTTGAATCCGCGGTGGAACTGGGCTTGTCGTCGCTGCAGGTCTTCACGGCCAACCAGCGACAGTGGTCGCCCAAGCCGCCCGATGTCGAGGGTATCCGCGCCTACCGCTCGGCGGTCAGGAGAGCCGGGCTTGGCCCGACGGTGTCGCACGCTTCCTACCTGATCAACCTGGCCAGCCCGGATGCGGACAACCACCGCCGATCTGTCGAGGCCTTCGCCGCGGAGTTGGACCGCTGCCAGAAGCTGGGCATCACCTTGTGCGTGGTTCATCCGGGGGCTCACCTGGACTCGAGTGCCGACCAGGGAATCGGTCGCGTAGCTGCAGCCCTGGACGAAATCTACGGCGCCCGGCCAGGCTGCAAAGTGCGAACACTTCTGGAAACAACGGCGGGACAGGGCACCTCGGTCGGACACCGGTTCGAGCAGCTCGGAGAAATCCTGTCCCGCGCCGACTGCAAGCGCCGCCTGGGCGTATGTGTCGATACCTGTCACATCTACGCCGCGGGATACGACATAACCACCGACGAGGGCTACGAGGAGGCGATGGCGCGGCTGATCCGCTGCGTAGGCAAGTCGCGGATACGCTGCTGGCACCTCAACGACAGCAAGACTCCGCTGGGTTCCCGGGTTGACCGCCACGAACACATAGGCCGCGGCAAGATTGGCGCGGCTGCCTTCCGGCGGGTGATCAACGATCCCCGGTTTGCCGGCCTGCCCGCGATCCTGGAGACACCCAAGGGTGAGAACGATCGCGGCGTGCCTCTGGGACAAGGTGAACCTGAGGAGGCTCCGGCGCCTGGCGGACAAATAAGGGTGGTCCGAGCCGGCCGGGCCGGCGCTGTCAGGTCCATCTTCAACAGTTAGCGTCAGGGCGTTAAATCCCACCTCTTTATTGACAAGCACTTACGTAACTTACGCATGTGAGTAAGGCGTAAGCGTAGTGCCACAAATTGTGGGCCGCTACCGGCTTTTCCGGCTTTTATCTGGTATTGCGTGAGTTCCGACGTATCGTGCGTGGTGGCTGGGAAATGCGGAGTCGGCCATGTTCGTTCGAGCAAAGAAGAGCGGCGCGTATCGATACCTGCAGGTGGTCCCCAACGAACGCGTCGACGGAAAGGTCCGGCAGCAGGTCATTGCCACCCTGGGGCGGCTTGACGTGTTGCAGGAGACCGGGCAACTCGACGCCTTGATCGCGTCCTGCGGGCGCTTCGCCCAGCAGGTCGCGGTGCTGGATGCCCATCGTCGGGGCCAGACGGCGGCGGTGGATACCATCAAGATCGGCCCCAGCCTGGTCTTCGAGCGATTATGGAAGGACCTGGGGCTTCCAGAGATTCTCCAGGATCTCCTCAAAGGACGCCGGTTCGAGTTCTCCATCGAGCGAGCCATCTTTCTCACCGTGCTGCACCGACTGTTCAGTCCGGGCAGTGGTCGAGCGGCCGAGGTGTTGCGCACGGGCTATGCCATTTCGGGAGCCAACCAACTGGAGCTTCATCATCTCTACCGCACGATGGGCTGGCTGGGCGAACCGTTGCCGGGCGATCAACAGGCGGGCGCCACCCCCTTTGCGGCCCGCTGCGCCAAGGACCTGACTGAGGAAGCGATGTTCGCCCGGCGCCGGGACCTGTTCAGTAGCCTGGACTTGGCCTTCTTCGACACCACCTCGATCTACTTCGAGGGCCAGGGTGGCCAGGGCATCGGCCGGTACGGCAAGAGCAAGGATCATCGGCCGGACCGCAAACAAATGGTCGTGGGGGCGGTGCTCGACAATGCCGGGCGCCCGATGTGCTGCGAACTGTGGCCGGGCAACACCGCGGACGTGGCCACGCTGATTCCGATCGTCGACCGGCTTAGAAGCCGCTTCTCGATCGGACGGATGTGCATCGTGGTCGATCGAGGCATGATCAGCAAGAAGACCATCGAGGCCTTGCAGGCGGTGCATCGTGACACGCGGTACATCCTGGGGGCCCGACTGCGTGCGGTGAAGGAGGTCCGTGAGCGGGTGGTGGCCGATCCTGGCCCCTTCACCGAAATCTACGGTCCGATGATGCGTAATGAGGATCCCTCCCCGTTGAAGGTGAAGGAAGTGCGGGTCGAGGATCGCCGGTACATCGTCTGCCACAATGAAGATCAGGCTCGGAAGGATTGTGCCGACCGGGCGGCGGTCCTGGCAGCGCTGGGTGAACAACTCAAACGCGGGGACAAATCGCTGATCGGCAACAAGGGATATCGCAAGTACGTCAAGTCGGTCAAGGCCCAGCGCTTCGAGATCGACGAGCAGTAGGTGAAGGACGAAGCTCGATTCGACGGCACCTGGGTGCTGCGGACTGACTGCACGCTATCGCCGCCGGAGGTGGCCTTGAAGTACAAGGAACTGTGGACCGTGGAGGCGGCCTCCCGGAGCTTGAAATCGATTCTGGAAGCGCGTCCCATCTATCACAAGTGTGACGCTACCATCCGGGGTCACGTGTTCTGCAGCTTCTTGGCGCTGGTGCTCTGGAAGGAGTTACAGGGGCCCGGCTGGATGCCCATGGCTGGCGTCCTGAGCGGGAACGCCTGAGGGCCGATCTGGACGCCCTGAAGGAAATCACCCTGGTGAGCGGCGGCAAGCGCTTCGTGGTTCGCAGTCAGACTCGCGGGGACGCGGGCACGGCGCTCAAATCCGCAGGCGTGGCTCTAGGCCAGACGTTCCGCATGGTCGAGTGAACCACAGATACTATCGCTGCACGCGACCGGAACAAGCCGAGGCTTGTAGTGCCATGGCCTACCTCGTGAATCATAAGTGCCTGCAAAGAAAAGAGTTGTAGATTGCCGCTGTTGAAAATGGGTTTGTGCTGGATTCCTTACAAGAAACTGCTAAGCCCGCGTCGGAAGTTGACAATATTGCGCACGTGGGGTATATTGCATATACGCATTGGGCCTCAGGACGCTAGGAAGAGGCACGGTGATGGCTACGCAGCTGAATGAGTTGCCGGATTATTTGGAGCGAGCAAGTTGGCCGCCGAACTATCCCGGCAATCCACAAGCCTTGGCCCCAGAGCCCCGCCACTACCAGACGCCCTGGACACCGCTGCAACGGCACTGCGAAAAACTTGACTCCGACGGGGGCGAAACCGTGAGAACAGCGTGCCTATGCGAGATACATGAGGGTTTGAGGTCGGCAGCACACCTCGACTTGTACGCCGTAGGTATTGGCGGAACGCTGCTGAATAAGAGCGACCACGACATATTCGGCCAGGCTCTTCTGGGCGTCGGAGATCGTTTCTTGGACCTTCGCGCCGAGTTCAGAGGCTTAATAGCACGGATCAAAGCCGGCCGACACTGGTTTCGAGCGCCGACGTTCAGTGATGACGAAGCCACGCAGGCCTTCGCGCATCTTACATGGCTCGCGTATCGACCATTCGACCGAAATCGCACGCTCCGAACCGTAATCGTGCTAACGAGAGCCCAATGGGCACTCGCCGGCAGAGTCGTATACTCCTGGTCCTATCCACGCCTGTATCCCAGCTTAGAGGTTACGCCAGGGTCAATAGTCGAGATCACGGAGATATGAGACATTCCGACCATTGTGTTGCTTGACATGTCACTCATCGCTCGGAGCAAGCAGAATGCCGGCAATTCGAAATGAGAAACAGCTTGGCTGGCTGCTGCAGCAGCGCGAGCTGTACGCGACACTGGTCACCGAGACACGCGAACGTGCAGACGGTCCAGATGACCTTAGATTGACTCAGCTGGACGACTGGCTGGATAAGATTCGCGAATTCGATGCTCTTATAGAGGAGTTTCGACGAGCAGCTGACAATCGAAGTGTTCCCGTCGTTCCGCTGTGGCAGATCCAGACAGGCTCTTGCCAGATTCCGCATGCCCTTCGCTGGCTGCGAATGGCAAGAAAGCTAACTCAAAGCCAGCTTGCGGCGAGGCTCAAGACAACGCAGGGTTCTATTGCGCGGTGGGAAAACACAGAGGATGCTAATTACGAAACGGGTACGCTTGAGCGCTGGGCGGAATCATGTGGCTACGAGTTTCTTGGTTTCTTCGTGGAGACAAGCAGAGGGTACAACGATCCAGCATCAGTCCGACGTCTAGGGCTTGAGATCAGTGCGATGCGATATCATTGCCGGGACGATTGGCGGAGTGCGCTCCGTGCCTTTCTCAGTCGCCTTCTCAGGGCGATCAATGCAGACGCGCTTGCTTGCTATTTGCTCGATCCCGGCACGAACCGACTTGTGCTGGTTCATCACATCGGTGTGAGGGATGAGCAGGCAATGGGCGGAATAGTCAAGCGTACGAATGCCTCGATGAGGCTTCTCCACGCCGACGCTGGTTTCGTCGCGGATGCCGCTAAGAGTGAGATATTCTGTTCGTCGTCATTTAGCAAGAGAGAGGGCATTCGTTCGATTATTCATCTTCCGCTGCGTAGTGGCGATCTTTCTGGCATTCTATTCCTGAATTTCCGTGCGGCTGTGGAGCCGCCTGGTGCCCTGTTTTGGAACGAGCTGTGCGAGTTGCCGAATATGATGGCATTCTTATTGGCAGGAGCACGTGACGTATCGCTTGACTCCGCGGCTACCTTGGTTTGCGAGGCGAGTCAAGCCCCTTGTGCGCTCATCCAGCCATTGCTTCATGTTCTGCTTTCGGGCGGTGATGTCGATGCGAACCGAAGATTACTCAAGGAGGCAGTTCGCCAACTGAATGTGAAAGACGTCTACTGCACGCTCCATTGGGCCGAAGACGGTCAGCTTCTGCTCTGTGAAGGCTACCCATACAGACCAACGGGCGGCTCTCGCCAGACTGTCCATCCGGAGCAAGGCATCATCGCTGAGGCTTTTCGTAGCGGCAACCCGGTACTAGCGGATCTGCGTATCCCGCGCTGGAGGGATATGCATAAGCAGCTACCACTAGAAGGTGAGTTGCCGACCATGCACAGCGAACTTGCCGTACCTTTGGTTAACTCTGAAGGTTTCACAATGGGGGTCATAAACGTCGAGAGTCCTGAGAGTAACTGCTTTGACCGTAAGCACGCGCGGATTCTCTGTGCTATTGGCCAAGCCATTGTAACTGCCCGAAGTGCATCACACCTGTTGCCACAGTTCGGCCAAGAGCAGTTGGCTCGCCCGGTCACGCGACTGTTCGAGGTGCTTCAGCCTGGAAGTGGAGCGGACGTCCGGGCGCAGCTCAGAGCATTGGCCGAGCTAGCCATCGTGGCATTTGGCGCAGCGATCGTTGACATATGGCCTTTTGACTGGGAACGCCGGTGTTTCGCTATCGACGATGGCGCTCACGCTATCGCAAAAAAGCATGAACGGAAAGCGGCGAGTGTTAGCTTTAAGCCTAGAGAATATGGGAATTCCAGACGGATAATCGAAGACGAGTCGAGGAGACCGTTGCTCATACCGAATGCGAACGAGGACGATTCAATCAATCCAAATACGTTAAGGCTTGAGGTCATTCGATCACTAGCCGGCTTCCCGTTCTATGGGCCGGAATCTGCACGCTCAGAAGGTGTCTTTTGGCTACGCTTTGACCGGTTGATTGACTTTGGCCGCGAAGAAGACCTCGTTCGACAGATCAGGGTCTTTGCCGACTTCGCGCACTTGGTGTGTGCGCTTACGCCGTGTGCACGAACAGCGGAATTCGCAGACGCACTGGGATCTTGTCAGCGGGCAGCCGAGACCGGCCATTCTAACCCGCCCGCTGGTGGTCGGTTCTAACCTGCCCGGTGACGCCGCCGCCCGTTTCAGACTCTACCAGGACCGCGTCATTGCAGGGCCTTGTAAACGGGAGCGTTCGGTGGGATGCTCTTCGCCTGCTGAAGCGCAGTTGTGAGTCGGGGCACGCAGCCAACGGCCGCGGAGGCCTCTGTTGGTCCGGTGTGAGTCTGCGCGGTATCGCGGGCGGCGTGTCTTGTTTGGATCGGGTGTTGGACGTCGGTCATGTTGCGGGCGGTGCTGTTTGATCTTGGGGACACGCTGTTCGACCTGAAGACGGACGACCCGCGCCGGTTTCTGGCCCGTGGAATCCAAGTTGCCTACCAGCGGCTGGTGGATAGGGGCTGCAGCCTGCCTCCGCCGCAGAAGTACCACCGCCGCGTCGTCTGGACGGTCGAGCGGGCCTATATGTGGTCGTTGCTGACCCTGCGCGAGGTCCGCCTGTTGGACGTGATCCGCAAGGCTCACCGGCGGCTGGGCGTCGAGCTGGATCTGCCGGCCGCAGAGGACTATGCCCGGGCCTGCAACGAGCCGCTGCGCAGCGTCTTCACGCTCATCCCCGGCGCCGACAAGATGCTGAGTCGCGTTCGGGCTGCCGGGTATCGTATCGGGCTGGTGTCGAACACCATGATGATCTCGGCGGTTCTGGACGAGGATCTGACGACGGCCGGGATCATCGAGTACTTCGACGCCAGGGTCTATTCCTCCGACGTCGGTTACCTTAAGCCCCATCCGAAGGTGTTTCAGACAGCCCTGGGGCAGCTCGGTGTGGCGGCGGAGGAATCGATGTTCGTGGGGGACAAGATCAACATGGATGTCAAGGGAGCCAAGCGTCTGGGGATGACCGCGGTGCTGGTCGCAGCAGACGGGCGAGTGCCGGCCGGCCGGTATCGCCCCGATCACATCGTCCGCAAGGCGACCGAAGTTCCCAGCCTGCTCCCGGGGTGCCGTGCCTGATGGATCCGAACTTGGCGCCCGAGATTCTGCTGGCTGCCTACGCGAACGGGATTTTCCCCATGGCTGACGAGGACGGGCGGCTCATGTGGTTCAGCCCCGATCCTCGGGCGGTTATCGAGCTCGACGCCTTTCACGTTCCCCGGACGTTGGGTTCGCTGTGTCGCAAGCGACGCTTCGACCTCACGGTGAATCGGGAATTCGGCGCGGTGATGCTGGCCTGCGCGGACCGGGCAGAGGGGACCTGGATATCCGAGGACATCTTCGAGGCCTACGGCCGGCTGCACACGCTGGGCTACGCCCATAGTGTCGAGGCCTGGCAGGACGGCGAGCTGGCGGGTGGACTTTACGGGGTCGAGGTTGGAGCGATCTTTTGCGGCGAGTCGATGTTCCACGTCAGACGCGACGCATCCAAGGTAGCGCTGGTTTACCTGGTCGAACGAATGGTGCAAAAGGGCTTCTGCCTGCTGGACATCCAGTTCATGACCCCGCACCTGGCCAGATTCGGAGCGGTAGACATCCCTCGCGAAGAGTACCTGCAACGCCTTTCGCTCGCGGTGGAGAAACAGTGCGGATTTGCCGAATGACGCCGATGCTGAACGGCCGGCATGTCGGAAAGGCGGTTTGAATGACGCAGGCAAGCACCGAATCCGGGCCGGCCGACGACCAGGAGGTATTCCTGCGGAACATGGCCGCCCTGTGGCGGGTCGACCCGGTCCTGGCCATGCGGATCGACGAAGTGCCCGACGAGGCCCGGCCGGCCGTCGAGCAGACCCGTTCCGGGGATTGGACGGTGGCCATGCCGACGCCGGAGGGGCAGTCAGCCTATCTCCACAGTCGCTACGACCCCCGGAAGGAGGCTGGGAAGCTCGCCGACCAGGTGGAACTGGAAGACAACTACTGCTTTGTGATCTGCGGTTTCGGCCTGGGCTATCACGTGCGGCTGCTGTTCGAGCGCTTGCGCGGCGAGGAGATAATACTGGTCAGCGAGCCGTCTCTCGAGTTGCTGTCCGCCGCATTGGCTCACGTGGAGTTGGCCGAGGCGATTGAGTCCAAGCGCCTCATCATCCTGGCAGGCCTGGACAAGGCCCGGTTGCACGACCGGCTGATGCCCAACAACGCCCTGATGATGATGGGGCTCCAGTTTGTTGCTCATCCGCCCTCGGCACGGGTGGCGGGCGCTTTCCACGCCACGTTCCGGACGGCGATCACCGACTACGTCGCCTACACGCGGACCACGATGGTCACGCTGGTCAACAACGCCCAGATCACCTGCCGCAACATCGCCTACAACCTGCCGGCGTACCTGTCGACACCGCCGATCGACATGCTGCACGATCACTTCGCCGGCTGCCCGGGGATCGTGGTGTCGGCCGGCCCCTCGCTGTGGAAGAACATCGATCAGTTGGCCAGGGCCCAGGGCAAAGCGGTGCTCTGCGCCGTCCAGACCACGCTCAAGCCCCTGCTCGAACGGGGCATCGAGCCGGACTTTGTCACCAGTCTCGATTTCCACCAGATGTCGCGCCGCTTCTTCCAGGGCATCGACGACCTGAGCGGTGTCCACCTGGTTGCCGAGCCCAAGTGCACCTGGCACGTGGTAGACGTGTACGACGGGCCCGTATCCATCCTGGAGAGCCCGTTCGCCCACCTGCTGCTGGGCAACACCCTGGCATCACGCGGGTCGTTGCCGCCGGGGGCAACGGTGGCGCACCTGGCTTTCTACCTGGCCCGCTACCTGGGCTGCGACCCCATCATCTTTGTGGGCCAGGACCTGGCATTCAGCGGGCACGTGTTCTACGTGCCGGGCGTCGAGGTGCATAGCAGTTGGACCGGCGAGATAAACCGGTTCAACACCATGGAGACGAAGGAATGGGAACGCATCGTCCGCAACCGCACCATCCTGCGGAAGATCGAGGATGTCAACGGAGGCCAGGTATACACGGACGAGCTGTTGTTCACCTACCTGGAGCAGTTCGAGAAGGACTTCATCGGAACCAGTGCCACCCTGATCGACGCCACCGAAGGGGGAGCGCGAATGCGGGGCACCGAGGTCATGTCGCTGGCGGAGGTGCTGGAGCGGTACTGCCGGGCCGATCTCCCGGCCGACAGGTACGAATACCGCAAGACAACCCGATGGCGTGATCAGTCGCGGCTGCCGGCCGCCC
>JANQGB010001254.1 GCA_028277545.1 Phycisphaerae bacterium
ATCCGACACTTTGTAGCGCCGACTACAAAATGTCCGCCGCCGCGACGGTGATGGCAGCCGACTGCATGCTCGCTGCGATCGTGATACCGCCACGTCGTCCTGCTCAGTGCTACTGTGATTCCACCACGACGCCCTGCCGAGCCTGGCCTATCGCACGCCTGACGGCGCCGGTTTGGCCAAGCCGCGGGGCTGACGGTATAGTGCGACCGACATGATAGTTACCATCGACGGGCCGGCCGGCTCCGGTAAATCCACCGCCGCCAGGAAGCTGGCTGCCAGACTCGTAGTTCCCTACCTGGACACCGGGGCCATGTACCGGTCCATCGCCCTGCGCGTGGTCAACCTGGGGGCCGACGTGAACGACGCCGAAGCCCTGGTGGAGATCGCCCGAGCCGCGCGGTTGGACCTGGATTGCGGTCCCACATTCACCCGGGTCAAGCTTGACGGCCACGACGTCAGCGAAGCCATCCGGGCCTTCTCGGTCAACAGCGTCACCCCTTATGTGGCCACCAACCAGCGTATCCGCGACCTGCTGGTTGAGAAGCAGCGCAAGATTGGCCAGTCGTTGAAGGCCCTGGTGACCGAGGGCCGCGATCAAGGCAGCGTGGTCTTCCCCGAGGCCGACGTGAAGTTCGTGCTGGACGCCTCGCTCGACAAACGCGCCCAGCGCCGCCACCAGGAACTGCTGGCCGACGGCGAAGAGGTCAGCTTCAATCAGGTCCGCGACAACCTCGACCGCCGCGACCGCGACGACTCCCGCCAATGGGCCCCCCTTCTCCAGCCCGGCCAATCCGTCCGCATCGATACCAGTCGGATGTCAATCGCCCAGGTGGTCGAACGCCTGGTGGATCACATCAGCCAGATCACCGGCCGGCAGTCTTGAATCGACGCGGGACCGGCGCAGGCAGAGCCCTCAGAACACGCAGCCCGTTCGATCCCTGTGGCTCCGCCCGCCGTACCGGCAAGCCGTGGCAATCACCTCGATAAACAGGCACGACCGAACAGTCTCGCCGTCTGCCAGGGTCTTGGCGGGCGTTTGCTGAAGGCTTGGCTCGGGCCCTGGGTCATCCTCGATCTGCCTGAATCGAAAAGCCGACAGTTGTGAGAAACGACCGTAGAGAAGCAAGTGTCACGTACGGTGCGCACGTTCCTCCGTAAAGCGCCTCGAAGTCTGGCCATCTGTCGACCACGGCCTTGCGCACCCGTCTGGCCTGACTCTTGCTGCGACAGCACACAGCGAAGACACAGTCCGACAATACGAATGGCAACTCCTCCAGTGCTAGAGCGATCTTCCGCGGGTCGGGACGTCCGACTCGTGGTACCAGAACAGCCGGTCCTCGGAGCGCCCTTGCGGTCAGAGGGCTACCCCGCTTGATTGAGCCGAGGCTGAATCCGCGTAAGTCCGTGGTGTGAACAAGCGGACATCTTGCTAAGGAACCGTTGCCACGAGCGGAGTGCATCTGGACAGAACCGCGCCAAACGGAGACCCGCTCCCTGGACTCAGGCTGCGCGCCGAGACTACGTTCTACCGGTCTCGGCGTCCGGCGCGGCACCAAATGGACAATCACCGTTGTGGCGTTGCAGGTCGGGAAGGTCGTACGGCCGTTGGTATCTACGATTCGCATGCGATAATGTCGCAAAATCCACTCCCATGCCTTCGCATCTTTCTGGCACGTCATGCAGCCCTTCGGCAAGACTGCGACAGCGACACCCTTGGGCGCGAGATAGGCAAGAGAAGTCAGGAGAAAGGCCATTGCGCGGCTACAGCGAAACGCGTCAGACCCACCATATGCCCTCCAATACGAATTGCCTCGGGCAGAGAAGGGAGGATTCAGGAGGATCACGTCAACGGAGCCCCTAAGGCCGCGAAGCAACTGGCTCCGGCCGCGCGACGCAGTGGACAAGAAGTCGCAACGGCCCACATCCCACCCAGAGTGCTTGCGCTTAAGCTCGGATACAGCATCTCTTCGAATGTCTATGGCAGCAACGCGACAGTTTGGCCATCGCTTCTGCGCGATGCGCAAGAGCATTCCGTCCCCAGCAGCAAAGTCGGCGATACAATCAGGTCGCAATGTCTTTACTGCGAATGCCATTTTCACGGCCAGGGCTCTCGGCGTGCAGAAATAGTCAACTGGTACTGACCTCATCCGACGAAACACCACACGTGGTAGGCCAGCAGGCGCGCTGTCCCCTCCGTTCGTTGGGCTCTACGGATCGGATGATCATAGACAAGCTCGACGACATCCGGCCTAAGAACCGCGTATACGACAGCTCCTATCGCATGTGGCTTCGTTCCAATTGGTGCGATCTTCAAGACATGGTTTTGGAACTGCGCCTCAATCTCCCGCAGACGGTAGATCAGACTGAATGGGCAGTTCGCGGCGGCAAACCGCACTCTGTGCCAGGCTTTCGTTTCAGCTAGCGGGCCCTGATTGCCAAGGTAGGTAGCAAATGGGTACTCCGGGCGAAAACCCGGCACACCTATTATTGGCACGATCTTATCTCCCGGAGGTTCGATTTGCTCCAGGAGATATGCGAATCGGGTGCCTTCAAACCCCAGGAGCGGTACAAAGCACGTGCGATCTCCGGGTTCTCGGAGCCTCGCAAAGCCGGGGAGCGGAGAGATGCCCTCGATCCTCTCGCTCAAGTCATATATTTCACCTTCGGTTGGAGCCAGGCTCGGCCGATAATCCTCAGGCTCAACGTAGACAACGGTGACACGCAGCTCCAGCTTCAGCGCAGTGCGCAGGAGGGCGGCCCACACATGATGGCGCATTCCTGTAATGTCAAGATACACGGTAGATTGCTTCATACCCTTCCAGAACTCAATAAGCTGAAGCTCACTTCTCAGTTTGACAGTGATCGTAGAGCCGCCCAGACCGACATCGATCGACGTCTTTTCCTCGGCTTCAATACTGACGAGTGAGACATTTCGTATTGTTCCAGCCCAGCTATCGACGTGGAGACTCCGCGCCTCAACGGACCGTCGAAAGACATAAGCACTCCCCGGGTGTGGACTGAACGCACCGACGTTATCATAGACGTCCGTGAATAGCGGCAAGTCACGCACCGCCATCGTAGAACCCCTCAAAAAGCAGAAGCTGTTGCGGCAGCGGCTCGTCTAACGCCCTGTGTTGCGCTTCTAGGATGGCACGGATTGCGCGTTTTGGTCGCTCGACTAGGTCGAGCACCTGTGATCGACTCAGCGCCATGCGACGCTTTCGCCGGTGGCTAAACTCGAAGAAGGGTGCGAAGACAGGATGCATCATGTAATCGGAATCCTTCGTATCGCCTACATCGGCCGGTTTGGTACCAGGAAGACGAACCAGAGCCAAGTGCATAACTGCGGCGTGAAGGAGCGCGTCCACCCGCTCGCTGGTGTTTGATATTGCCTGACTCGCATCCGCATCTGCTAAGTGAAACTGGTTCACCTCGGGTGTATGACCGACAGGTTCTGCTGCCATTCGCCCGAAGATCCTGCCAAGCGCGAGGAGGAGTTTCGTAAGCTGAGCGCCGTGAACAGAAAGCCCCTCAAGCTCCGACACATACCGGCGGCCAACCTGTTGCGCGGCCTGAGTTTGCAGCTTTGGATCGACAGGGGTGCCGAGGCTTGCTCCGGACTGGAGATGCTCCAGAATGCTTTGGGCAACCAGCTCCAGTAGGTATCGAATGTTGCCAGCCGCCAATTGTGTCAAGACTAGCCAGCCTGCATAGTACTTCCGAATGCCGCGCTTACCTTCACGAATAGTAAAGAGAAGCACATGCTTGTAGTTGTTGAAGCGATCCCTCCACTGTTCAGCGTCTCGTTCGGCGTCATGAAAGACATCGACTAACGCCATTCCTTTAGCGCGTGCCCAGAAGCCCAGAAAGTACATCTCTAGCGGCGACCTTTTCCGGAGTGATTCTAGCTCGCTGGGGTCGAGGTCCCTCTCCAGCTCGTCTAGCACATCGCGCGCACGGCCATCAACGCCCAAGAGAGACGCCTCTTCGTCTTCTGAGAGGCTCGGCAGTACATCGCGCACATCCGTGATACCGGTACCGGCTGGAGAGGCGAGCCGCGAGAACCGGCTGCTGAAGACGTCGGCTGCGAAGCGACGGAAGGTATCACCTTCCAACTTCTCAGCTATGTTGACGCGCGCGTAGTCTGCTGGATGGATGAGCTGCTCGTTGGCATTGAGAGTCGTCCGACAACGCAAGCCGAGTTCACGTACACCTATCTTGAAGGCATACGACGTGCTGGCATGTTTAATCAGAGTATTAAACACCCTCTGTTGGTAATCAAGAAGGTTCTCGTACTCATCTATCAGGAAGAAGAACTGCTTACCGCGAAGACTGGTTCCCTGAAGGAGCATCGAAGTAAGCAGGTCAACCGGCGCACTCTGCAGAGACAAGAGTGGCTTTGGAGCATCGACAACGTTGTTGATATAAGCTTCGAATGAAATCAGTGAATCTGTTAGGAGTGCGCGCAGATCGCCATGGCTCGCCGCGTGCGGCAGGTTTAGGCTTGCCGCAACGCGCGACCATTGCGAAGACTCTAGCGTAACGTTGACACCTGCGCTTCTTGATGCCCAATCGACGAACTCCAACACAAGGTCGACCATGAGCAGATTGACGTAGTGTGCAAACAACCGCGACCGAGTGACGTCATCTAAGTCAGGGCCGTCGAATGCGGTGACGTGGTTGGTGTTGACGCGGTGATAAAGGCCAATGAAGTCCTGAGCCAGAATGGGGCGTGCCTGCCGTCGCGCCAGCGCCGCCTGGCCTAAATACGAAAGGCCGCGGAGAGCGGTTGTCTTACCTGTACCCCGCCCGCCAATGAGGATACATGATCGTGGCGTGGTCAGGTCCGGAAAGTAGGCCGGTTCGGTAAACAGCTCGAAGATGTCGTCCTTGAGCCACTCTGCCTTGTAGCTGCCAAACAGCTTGTTGAGCTGCGCCTGGACGTGGGTAGCGGATTCTATGTTCGACGAATTAGAGGTTGCCATCCGTTGCCTTCCCAATAGAAGATGGGCAAAGTTGCGTCCGGAACGCTATGCGCGAACGCGAGCGTCAATCCTAAGTTGTCGAAACCGCGCCAGGACCGTTCGGGGATCCCCGCCCGTTGGCTGGAACGGCGAAGAAAATCCATTGCCCCACCTCTCAGGTGTGTCGGCCAGACGGCGGAGCTAGGTGACAAGGCACTATATTGTTCGCCAATCACGTGCGCGCAGCACAAGTTCAGCCGGGGGCACTCTTCTCGAATGCGCTCGTAGCCCCGCTTTGTACACACAAGTGGGCAGTAGAAGAAGGACGCACCGCCCACCGTAGCCAGGTTGGCAAAAGACTCACTACCGCCATCCGGCAGCTTCATTTGACGTAGCCATGTTTCCTTACACTGCTGCCCAGAGCCAACGAAGTCATCGAGGAATACGACTGGTCTTGGACCGCGCGCAACCAAGAT
>JANQGB010001316.1 GCA_028277545.1 Phycisphaerae bacterium
TTCCCGGCCGGTCCAGTCGGTTACCGTTTCCAGAAGACCGTCGGTGTTATAGGCGAAGGTGACCACCCGCTCGTTGGTGACCGGCACGTGCAATGCGTCCCGCACTTCGGACAGTCGTCCCAGTCCGTCGTAGCTGAAGGCCATCAGGTTGCCGTTGCGATCGGCGATGGCGGTGCGCTTGAACACGCCGGGCGGAGTGCCGGGCACCACGCCAAAGGTCTCGACGGTCTGGTCGGCGTGGGTCATGACGAAGTCCACGCCGTTGTACTCGATGGTGCGGAAGTACTCCGGTCTGCTCCACGTGGTGGGGCTCGAGTTCAGGAAATGGTCCCGGCGCCCGTCCCCGTCGTATAGCAGCAGGTCAAGCCCGATGGCCTCCAGCCGCACGTCGTAGGACATGGACCAGTTGTTACCCATGACGGTGGGTGAACCGGTTCGGGAGCGGTAGGTGCGGGTCAACGCGAAGTTGATCCCGCGACCCTCGATCTCCAGGTCGTTCATCCTGTGCACGAATTCTCCGGTGGCCAGGTTGAGCGGATCACTGTCAGTGGCAGCGACGGCGGTCGGTCCGCATGCCTCCTTGTCCTTGCCGTCACAGAAGGCTTCGAAGAGACCATCGTCCACCAGAACAGTGTCACCCGACAGGCACACCGATAGGTCGTGGCCTACAGGTTGCCAGTCGCCGGTCTCCTGCAGGAAGACCATGGACTGTCCGTCGCCCTCGATCGCGCTCAGCCAGTTGAAGTTGCAGCCAGGGTCACCCAGCCCGACGACCGATACCCACCCCTGCTCCAATTCGACGGGCTCGGCGAGTTCGGAATCGTACTGGTAGACCTCGTAGAACTGCTCGTCGTTCTCCACGATTCCGGCGAAGTGGCCGGGCACGGCGACCACCTGCGAACCTACCGCCGGCCCCGGCCAGCCGCCTTCATCAATGTAGAAGGTGATTTCGAACTCGCCGGGCTCCTCGAAGCAGGGGGCCCCTCTGGCAAAACCGGCCTTATTCAGGCCCCAGACAGTTATGCCATGTATTGTCCCCCCGCCAGAGGAGAAACTTTCCAGGGCAATCTGCCCGCTGGACAACTCGGACTTGCTCGCGGTCCAGCCCGGCCCGAGGTCGGGGTTCTGCCCGAAAACAGTCGAGCCGTCGGTCTTGCAGCCGGGCCCGCCGGACCCTGCCGCGACAGCCGTGCTCACCGTTAATCCCAGAAGTGCAAACGCCATACCCGTCGAGACGTTCAGCCTAGTCATGGCACGTCCTCTCATACAAATGTCAACCGAAATCCCGTTCCCAACCGGGCTTGAGCTCCCCTCTCCGAATGGGGTAGCTGAATATGAATAGACGCCGACCTCCGGACTCTGACACCCCCTGCGTCATGCAGCGGCGGTCGCACGCTCAGCGTTGGACATATTGCGTGATCCGGGATCGTGGCAGGGATGCCCAGCCCCGCGCCGCAGGAGCAGTGGATTCAGGCGGCGACCTCGGGGAGAGAACTTCGGCACGCGGTCTGGAGCGCACAGCGGCGGCTACCGCTCGCGCGACGGATGTGCGGTCGGCTCGGCGGACCAGTTAGATGATCCGACTACCAGAAGATGACATATAGTGCCACTGTGGCGGCAATAACCAGTGATCCGAGTACGTAGGAGCTGCGCGGAACGGTGGTGTCCAGTTGCGATCGGGGGTAGCTGACGGGTTCGGACCGCGGCTGGGTGATTGTGATGGCTAGCATGACGAGTGCCAGTACGACAAATACCACCGCCATGTGGTGCAGAAACGCCCAGCTACTGAAGGAGTACAGCCAGCCCAGCACGCCCTCAGGGGCCTGCGTGGTCATGCTCCCGTCATCGGCGGGTACCTGCTCGCAGACCGCATCCATGATCCACTTGGGCACGCGGCAGATGGCGTAAAGGACCGGGCCCAGGAGCAGGACCGTCTTGCCCGCGATTGTCGGAGCTCGCTTGAGGATCAGCCCTAACAGAAAGGCGGCCACGATACCCGGCGAGATGAACCCCCAGATCTCCTGGATGTAGTTGAACACTCCCTCGAATCGGCCCGGCAGCGGGGCAATCAGGCAGGCCAGCAGGGCAATGGCGCCTGTCGCCCAGCGGCCGATGAAGACCTGGCGCTTGGCATCTGCTCCGGGATTGATGTACTTCCCGTAGATGTCGATGGTGAAAATGGTCGAGGCCGAGTTGATACCAGAGTTGAAGGTGCTCATGACCGCGCCAGCCAGCGCCGCCAGCATGACGCCGCGCAGCAATGGCGGCATGATCTGGGCTATCATGTGGGGGTAAGCGATCTCTCCCGCCTTGGACACGTCACCGCCCGCCGTGGCCATGATCTCTTCGCCAAAAAGCTGGTAGGCCATGATGCCGGGCACAACGATGATGAACGGGATGACCAGCTTGAATGCACAGGCCAGAAAGATCCCCCGCTGGCCCTCCGCCAGAGATTTGGCCCCCAGCGTCCGCTGGGTGATGAACTGGTTCAGACCCCAGTAAAACAGGTTCGGAATCCACAGGCCTCCGACGAACACCGCCAGCCAGGGAACCTCCGGATCGTTCCACGGCAGCACCGTGTGCAGCTTGTCGGCGTTCGCCTCGCGAAATCTACTCCAACCCTCCGCCAGGCTGCCCCCCACAACGCCGCCCACGTCGCCGAGCTCGCCGCCACCCGTCAGCTTGAGGCCGAGGTAGAGCACAACAACTCCGCCCAACAACAAGGTGCCGCCCTGCAGCAGGTCCGACCAGACAACCGCCTTCAGGCCGCCGTAGATGGTGTAGACCGCGGCCACGATGCCGATGAACCAGGCGCCGCCGACAGTGGCCCAGAACCTGGCGGTCTCCATGTCCATGCCGTAGCGTTCGGCCAGTGTCTCCGAGAAGCCGAACACGCCGTTGAGCCCCTGGGCACCGCTGTAGAGTACGGTCGCCAGCAAGGCCACGACATAGAGGGCCATCAGGTAGGTGGCCATGATGGTTCGAGTGGCCTGGTCGTACCGGTATTCGAGAAACTCCGGCATGGTATAGATGCCAACCCGCAGGAAGGTCGGCAGCAGCCACCAGGCCACTATCACCAAAGTGATGGCAGCCATCCACTCGTAGCTGGCGATGGCCAGTCCCACCCGCCCGAAGGCCTGGCCGGCCATCCCCACAAAGTGCTCCGTCGAGATGTTGGAGGCTATCAGAGAGAAGCCTATCAGCCACCAGGTCAGCTTACGGCCGGCCAGGAAGTAGTCTTCGCTGTTGTCCTCCTTACGTGAGGCGTACAGCGAGATGCCGATCACCAGGGCAATGAAGCCGGCGAACGTCACGGTGTCGATAAGCGTCAGTTCCATGGCGACCTCCGTTGCTGCCTCTGCACGGGGCACTGGGGCTCGGCGCCGCTGGCGTCTGCGGCCGGCGGGTCGTTGGCAATATTGCTGCTAATGCTGGATCTGGTCCGCTGTCGTCTGCGTGTACTCGCGCCTCTCGTACCTCACGAACCTGCGCGGGTGTCCGGCGCGGCCGCACTCTTTAGGACTGTGCCCTGTGATTGCCCGAGTCGGCCTGCCCGGCGACCAGGTTCATGGTTCGCGGTGATACTAGCCGTCCGTTCCCCGTTACGCCACCCTTGACGGTGAGTCAGGCGCCGAACTCACGAGGCCGGCAGGCGCAG
>JANQGB010001368.1 GCA_028277545.1 Phycisphaerae bacterium
CTGTCGTATGGTGGACTACTGCCCTTCTACCTGGGGCTGTTCTTCTTCCTGCTGTTTGGGTTACTGCTGGGAGCCGTGGTCTATCGCCTGGGGGCGCCCGCCAGACCGCTCGGCAGGGCCTGGCTGGCAGGCGGAACGGCGGTGGTGGTGCTGGTCACCTGGGGCGTGTCCATGCTGATCGAGGCCCATACCTTCCCCAGCCAGGTGGCCAAGGTCGCCCTGGAAAAGACTCGCAAGCTGCCAGCCGGCGCCACGCCCGACTCGTTCCTGCGCGACTCGCAAGATGACGTGGCGCGTCATCTTCGCGACAAGTACGCCCCGGGCGGCGTCATCGGCTACATGCGCTGGCAGTTGACCGACAGCCAGATCAAGCCACCGGTTGGCCGCTTGCCCAAGACTTTCAGATCAACCCAGCCGCGCCTGTGGTGGGGCATTCGTGTTCTGCTATCCATAACCCTGCTGAGCGTCGGCATCTACTCACAGATAGCAGCCCTGCGCCGTGAAGCATCCCAGCAACAACGGCGCGATGGAACAACCGTCAACCCGCTAAGCAAGATCTGAGGTAACCGGGCGCCGACGTGGCGGTCGGGCTCAGGTCGCGGCTGTTGGCACGCGCGTCAGACGGACTCGGGCCGTACGCGGCACAGCGTCCGCTTGACGGACGCTGCACGAAGGTAATGGCAGCCAGATCCGTGACGCCGGGCGCCAAGCAGGCAAGGAGCGCCAGCACCATCGGAATTGCTGTTCGTGGCGTGCTGCGCCCCACCCCCGGGTGTGCGTCGGTACCGCTTACGTTGGCAGAATCCGGCAGGCAAGCTCAATTCAGCGCTGCGTAACTTGTAGAGAGTGTTATCATACGCCTCTGCAAGGCGCGGTCACCATTTTGATTGGAGCGATGATGCGAAAAGCGACGCCGAAACGGGCTGCGAGCTTCTCCGGTTCCGCCGAGCAGGCGACCCTGGCCGCACGAATGCCCGACCAACTGCTACCACTTGTGGAACTGGCCTACAACCTGTGGTGGACCTGGGACCCTCGGGCGCCGGCCTTATTCGGCTCGATCGACGAGTCTCTGTGGGAGACGACCGAACACAACCCGGTGGCCCTGCTGTCGAAGCTGCCCGCGGGGCGCAAGAACCAGCTGGCGGCCGAGGGCCCCTTCTTGGCTGCGTTGCGTGACGTTCACCGGTGCCAACGAGCCTACTTGCGTGCCCGCCCCTGGTTCAGGCAGCGATACGCCGGCAAGACCCGCGGGCTGGTGGCCTACTTCAGCATGGAGTACGCCTTGCACGAGTCGCTGCCCGTCTTCGCCGGCGGCTTGGGAGTGCTGGCGGGGGACCACTTCAAGAGCGCCAGCGATCTGGGTCTGCCCCTGGTCGGCGTCGGCATCTTCTGGCGACAGGGCTATACCCGGCAGCACATCGACGAGAGCGGCGAGCAGCGCGACGCCTACGACAAGCTGTCGCCCGCTTCCCTGCCGATGTCAGAAGCCCGGAGCAAGAGCGGCCGGCCGCTGCGTATCAGGGTCCCGGTCGGTGGCGACACCGTAGTGGCACGAGCCTGGCGGCTGGCGGTGGGACGCACGGACATCTACCTGCTGGACACGAATCTGCCCGATAACTCGCCGAAGCACCGCAAGCTGACCGATCGGCTGTATAGCGGAGATCGCGACACCCGCATCAGGCAGGAGATCCTGCTGGGTATCGGTGGATGGAAGATGCTCCGCGGACTGGGCCTGCCGGTTACAGCGTGCCATCTTAACGAGGGTCACGCCGCGTTCTGCTCGCTGGAGCGGGTGGCGGAACTGATGCGCGATCAGAGGTGCGACTTCGCCGCCGCAGCCGCAGCCGTGGCGTCGTCGACCGTCTTCACGACCCACACACCGGTCCCGGCGGGTAACGAGACGTTTGACACGAAGCTGGTCGACCACTACTTGCGCGGCTACGCCCGGCGCCTGGGCATCAAGCCCCGGCAGTTGCTCGAACTGGGCCGCATCGACCCGGAAGACGCCAGCGAGGACTTCGGCATGACCCCGCTGGCGCTGCGCCTGGCCAACCGGGCCAACGGAGTCGCTGCACTGCACGGGCAGGTGTCCAGGAAAATGTGGCAGGGGCTCTGGCCTAACCGCAAGGTAGATCGCGTGCCCATCGGGCATATCACTAACGGAGTTCACCTGCGAACCTGGCTGCACCCTAAAATGGCCGACCTGTTGAATGAGTTTCTCCCGGCCGACTGGGACCAGCGGCAGGACCAGGCCCGCGTGTGGCAGAAGGCCAAGGACATTCCCGCCCGGCGGCTCTGGGATCTGCACCTGGAACTCAAAGCCGAGTTAGTCGAGTTTGTGCGGCACCGCATGCGTCTCCAGTTGCAGAGGTACGGCGCCTCGCAACGCAGAATCGCTGCCGCCGGGTCGGCCCTGGACCCGGAGGCCCTGACCCTGGGTTTTGCCAGGCGGTTCGCCCCCTACAAGCGGGCCACGTTGGTCTTCTCCGACCTGAAGCGGATCCAGCGTATCCTGACCAGCGCCAGGAAGCCCGTGCAGATCATCTTCGCCGGCAAGGCCCATCCGGCGGACACCGACGGCAAAGCCCTGGTGGCTGCCATCGCCAGGCACGCTAACTCGCGGCGATTCAAGGGCCGGGTGGTGTTCCTGGAGGACTACACCATGGACATCGCCGCCCATCTGGTAGCCGGCGTGGATGTATGGCTGAACAACCCCCGCCGCCCCCAGGAAGCCAGCGGCACCAGCGGCATGAAACCCACCCTGCATGGGGGTTTGAACCTCAGCATCCTGGATGGCTGGTGGCCCGAAGGGTGTATCGACGGCGTTAACGGCTGGGCTATCGGGTCGGATCGGGACCACGACGGCAGCGAGGAAGCCGACCGCCGCGACGCCCGGGCGCTGTATCAACGCCTCGAACGTGATGTAATTCCCCTGTATTACGACCGCGGCCGCGGCAACCTGCCCGGCAAGTGGATTCGCTGCATGAAGCAGTCACTGGCCACTGTTCCGCCGGCGTTCAACAGTCACCGCATGGTCAAGGAGTACCTCACCCGCTACTACCTGCCCGCCCTGGGTAGCAAGCCCGGCCGTCGATAGACCGGCAGGTCAGGGCACCGAGCAAGGCCGGAGAACTACGTGGTGGTGCGTTCCAGCTATCCAGGCGGAATGGCCTGCTGCAGTTTGCGATAGACCGCTGCGTACTGGCTGTTCCGCCGCAGGCCCGAGCGAACGACCTCGCGGGCCCGGGCCAGGTCTCCGGTCTGCACGCAAGCGACGATCAAAGCCTGGTCCACCGCCAGGAGATCCGTGCCCCGGAGTCGCTCGCGGGCGGACGCCAGGTGTGGAACGCTCTCGGCAAACTCACCCAGCAACTGGTGCAGTCGCCCCGCGTACCGCTCCGGCTGGCCCGAGGTCTCATCGACGTGCTGCAAATAGAACTTGATCTGGGCAATGGTCTCGCGCGCCAAGCGCACGTCGGCGTCGGCAAGCCTGCCCCTGGCCTGCTGTCGGCTGGCCAACAGGAAGTAGGTGTACTCAAACTGCGCACCGCAATGGGACGGCACGTGCCGACGTGCGACACCAAAGAGCTGGTCTGCCTCTACGAAGCGCTCCTGGCGGATCAACACTCTGCCCACCATGCCGGAGAGCGGGATCTTGAAACCGCGGTGGGTCGAGGGCTCCGCCCACTTGATCGCCTGTTGCCGAACTGGCTCCGGCATCGCGGCCAGCATCTCGTCGCGCAGGCGTTTGAACCGGGTCAAGGCCTCCGGATTGGACGCCTCCATGAAGGGTACGCGCAGCACCCGGCACAGCGATTCGACAACGCCGTAGCGGTCGTATTCGTTGTCGCCCATGCGCTGGCGATAAGATTCGAAGTCCGGCAGGTTCGCGGCAACCGACGGCCGCACCTCGAGGTCACCCGGTAGCGCCCCCATGCGCTCAACGATCGACCTGGCCAGCAGCCACTGTCCGCGCAGGGACGGATGCACGTGGTCATCCATAAGCTCCCAGCCGATCAAGCCGCCCGGACTTGCATCGCGGAAGACCTGCTGGACATCGCACAGCAACGCGCTGTGATCGGAGGCGGCTCGGCGAATCGCCTCCATCGATGGGGTCGGCGCTCGCCAGGGCATCGGGTCCAGGTCCAACGCCTTGCGGTAATGCTCGCGCGCGGCGGGTACGTCACCCGCGCTATCCAGAGCCTGCCCCAGACGAAAATGCGCTGTCGCGTGGTGCGGTACGAGACCGACTGCCTGCCGAAGCGCATCGATCGCGCCGGCGGGATCAGTAGTCCCGCTCGCTGCCGCCCTGGCGAGTAGCTCTTTCACCTCCTTCTGCCGCTTCTCACTGAGGTGTGAGAGGTCCGGTGTGCCGATCGGTGCCAGCCCTCGCTCGTTGGAAGCCAACGTGCAAACTATGACCGGGACCGCGCGCTCCTGGCAGCGCTCGATTGTCTCGGTCAGGTGGGCGTAAAGATTGCCGGCCGCCGCCTCGCGGAGTGAGCTGTCCGGAGCGACGTGGGCCCGCCCCACAACCGCTTCCATGAGCGTTCGCCGGGCCGTCGATCCGCCGGAACCGAACCATTTGGCTGCCAACTGGGCGATACCCAGCGATCGGTACCATCGCTGAAAGCGGATCGCCCCGGGCGAGTTCGCCGCGTGGTGCATCGATGCCACGCCGTAGGCA
>JANQGB010001412.1 GCA_028277545.1 Phycisphaerae bacterium
TCGCGCAGCGTCTTGCAGGCCTGGGTGCCCGAATAGTCGAACTCACAGGCCTGTCCGATAACGATGGGCCCGCTGCCTATGATGAGCACCCGCTCGATGTCGGGATTCTTCGGCATGTTACTCACATTCGGGGCGCCCGGGGGCCCTCTCCGGCTGATGGAAACTGCGGAGAACATAATAACAACCGCCAGCGGTTTCCAGTGCAGTGCGCTGGTGCCGGTGAGATTAGCGCCGGCTGGGCCGGCTTGAGCGTAGACATGAGCCCGCCGAAGTCTGCACCAGATGTTCACGCCCGGTTGGAGATGGTATCGTGCCCTGTTCCGGGAGCCGCGTTCGTCAACGCCGCGACCGAGATGAGGTCTTGCGCCGTACGCCCACAATCGAAGGAGGCCAGAGCATGAAGACCGGCGTTCGCGGGGGAAGTGCAGTGAGTTATTGCGTGGTGTCGGCGGTGGTAGCCCTGGCGGCCGGCTCCGCGGCTTCGGCTCAGGTGCAGGTCGAACAGGTGACGCTGGCCAGTGAGCTGGCCGAGCCGTTCTGCTACTTCCTGGTGCCCAGCGATGTGTTGGGTTTCAAGGACTGCCCGGAAGGAACGCAGGTTACCTGCGACGGCGCCTTCAACACCGGGTTCGGGGAGTTCATGCTGCACGCCGGCCGCGAACCCAGGCCAGTCAACAAGCGGGTCAAGACCCTCCACAGAGGCTACCTGCCCATCATCGAGTACACCTTCGACCGCGACGGGGCCCGATACAAAGTGCAAGCCTTCGCCGCGCCGCTGGATCTCGATCCGCGCAATAACCTGGTCAATTTCGTACAGGTGACGGTTGAGAATCCCGGTAAAGAGCGGGTCCAGGCCTCGGTGGTGGCCACGTTCGCGCCTCCGCACGGCGAAACGCGCCACAAGCTGGCATGCCAGCCGTGGTATCGCGACAGGTTTATGGACGCGAGTGCTTACCAGCAGTCCAGGGTCTCCAAGGTTGCGGATGGGCAGGCTTGGCGCAGCGATCACCTGGCATTCACCTATCCGGCCGACGACCCGGATGCCGCCCAGATCACCATCACCGACGACACGCTGCGCCTGGAGGTGCCTTTTCGGTTCGCGCTGGATGTCGGAGAGACCAGGCGCTTCCGCTTCAAGTTCCCCTACGTGCCAATCCACCGCGACAAGACCGGCGAAGTCGATGCATTTCAGAAAGCGGACTACGACAGCTACCTGGCCCGGACCATCGGCTTCTGGGAGGAGATCCTGGCGTCCGCCACTGGGCTCGAAGTGCCGGAGGCCAAGGTGGTCAACACCATGAAGGCCAGCCTGATTTACGATCTCATCGCCCGCGACATCACCGAGGACGGGCAGCACTTTGTGCAGAAGGTCAACGAGTTCCAGTACGACAGCTTCTATCCGCGCGACTCGGCTTACTTCATTCGCACCTACGACCTGCTGGGGCTGCATGAGATTGCCGCGGAGACGCTGGAGCACTTTCTGTCGTACGACGAGGCTGGTCGCCTAACCGGCGTGCGCCGCATGATGCCGGACGACTGGGGGCAGTCGCTGTGGTCGCTCGGGGCTCACTACCGGGCCACCGGCGACATCGACTTCGCCCGCCGCGTGTATCCGGCCATCCCGCCACACGTCGAGGCGTTCACCAAGGCCTGTGCCGAGGACCCGCTGGGCCTGTGGCCGGTGGCCGGGCCGTACGACAACGAGGCGATCACCGGACACTACACCGGGCATAGCTTTTGGGCGCTGCTGGGGCTCCGCGAGGCCGTGAATCTGGCGTCGGCGGTGGGCGAGCAGAGCGATGCCGCGCGATTTCAGCGGATTCACGACGAGTACCGGGCCCGATTCATGGAGCGCCTCCGGGCTGTTGCAGCCCGGGCCGAGGGCTACATCCCGCCGGGTATCGACGATCCTGACGCGGGTTACGACTGGGCCAATGCCTCGGGTGGTGTGTACCCGTTTGGCGTGCTGGAACCGCACGACCCCCTGGTGACCGCCACGGTCGATATGGTTCGCGAGTACAAGTACCGCGAAGGCATCATGACCTACGGTCCCAACGCCTGGGCCATCAAGCAGGCCATGCGCCGCGGGGCCGCGGCCGACCCTGGCTGGCTGCACCACTATGAGACAATGTACGTGGTGGAGACGCTGCTGGCCCGGGGCGAACAACGCAAGGTGATCGAGGACTTCTATTCCATTCTGGCCCATACGGGCAGCACCAACTCGGGCTTCGAGTTCTCGATCAGGCCCTGGGGTAATCGCGACCCCGGCGGCAACCGGCCACCACACGGCTGGTTTGCCGCTCGATACAATTCACTGTTCCGCAACATGCTTGTGCGGGAGGAGGGGCAGAACCTGCACCTGGCGTCGGCCGTTTCGCCGGTTTGGCTGCAACCGGGCAAGCAGATCCGGGTCACCAACGCTGCCACCAACTTCGGCACTATCTCCTACACGATCGACGCTGAAGAGCAGGGCGCTCGCCTGACCTTTGACGCCCTGTGGCGCAAGGCACCGGAGCGGATACTGTTCCACATGCCGTGGTTCTGCGAGCTGACGCATGCCAGTGAAGATGGCAGCCCGGCTCGCGTGGTTGATGGTGGCGTGGTGTTGTCTCCGGTGACCAAGAGTATCGCTCTCCGGTGGCGCTGGCGCGAGCGGCCGACACTTGACTACGAAACCGCCGTGCGCAGCTACCTGGAGACGTACCACAACCGTCCGCCGAACGCCGACTATTCCTTCCTCTTTCCCACGCCCAGGCCGCCGCGAGTGGCGGGCGGAGCGGGCATGTTCATCGACGCGGTGGACATAGACCTGGCAATCCCCGGTGGGATCGGCACCGTTCACTTCACCATTGATGGCAGTCCGGCCGGCCCAAGCTCGCCCAAGTATACCGAGCCGATCCGGCTGACCGACACGACTTCGATTCGGGCCATCACAGTGTGGGATGACGGGCGTACGAGCGAGCCCGTGGAGCTTACGCTGTCGAAGGTCAGCCCGCGGACGGCGGAACACGCCCCCGATCTTTCCCCGGGGCTCGATTGCGCCTACTACGAAGGCGCCTGGGACAGACTGCCGGAGTTCGCTGCTCTCGACCCCGTGCAGCAGGCAACTGTCCCGGCATTCGCCCTGGGGGCGGTTAATCATCGGGAGGAGGAGTTCGCCGTTCGCTTTGCCGGCTACATAGAAGTGCCTCAGGACGGCATATACACCTTCTATACGGCCTCAGATGACGGCAGCGCCCTCTACATCGGTTCCACGCAGGTGGTGGACAACGACGGTCTGCACGCCATGAGCGAACGGGCCGGCCAGATCGCGCTGGCCAAAGGCAAGCATCCCATTACCGTGGCCTATTTCGAGCGCGGCGGTGCCCAGCGCCTGGAGGTAAGCTACTCCGGCCCGCGGATGGCGAAACAACCCATCCCGGCGTCGGTTCTGTTCCGCGAGCGGAGGTAGGGAGGGCAACGGAACGGACGTGGCTGTCACGCTGTTGTCACATTGCGTGCGACGCTCCATCAAACCGAGCTGTGCTCCGTGCGGGCGATGATCTCGTCCTGGAGCG
>JANQGB010001356.1 GCA_028277545.1 Phycisphaerae bacterium
CTGCCGGAGGTCCTCGACCGTCGCCTGGGCCGACAGCAGCACCTTGCGCGCGGCTCGGTAGTCAGGCCTCTCGTGCAGGGAGAGCAGCAATTCGACGCCCGAAGTGCCAGGCAAATCCTGCTCGGCGAGGATCAGGGGAACGCGCACGTCGGGCGGCGCTAGCCCATCGGCGAACTCCAGCGCCTGCTCAGCATCGCTGCAGGCCTGGATCTCGATCTGCGACCCGCAGATCTGCCCGATGTCGCGCACCAGGGCCTCGAGCGTGTTCTGATCGTGGTCGACGCAGATGACAACGTACCGCGTGCCTGTGTCAGCCAGCGAGCTCATGAGGGCATCACCCCCATCAGCTCCCACAGTCTCGGCGCGACGAGCACGAACAGGGCCCATCCGAACGCACCGATCAGCACACCAACGATAGCCATGTCCTTGGTTCGGATGATCCCCGTGCTGACGGCGATGGCGTTAGGCGGCGTGCTGACCGGCATGGCCATGGCCAGCGACGCCCCGATGGCGATGAAAACACCTGCCAGCAGCGGGTTTATGCCAATCGCCGGCGACATGGCCAGGCTGATGCCGATGGGCACCAGTAGGTTGGCGGTAGCGCTGTTGGAGATGAAGGTGCTGAACACCAAGGCCACCAATGCCAGCACGCCAATCAACATGGCCGCCGGAACCTGCTCCCAGGACACCAACCCTATCAGCCAGGTGTCCAGGCCTGAAGCCCCGACACCGCTGCCCAAGGCTATCCCACCGGCCACCAACCACAGTACGTGCCACTGAATCGACTGCAGATCCTTCGTAGTGAACACGCGCGTGGACAGCAGGACCACCACCGGTATGAAGCCGACAATACTCGAACTCATCCCGTGCAGCTTCTCGGTCAGCCACAGGACGATGGTGGCCGCCGCGGTTACGTAGAACACCTTGGCCGGCCATGACGTGGCGAAACTCGATTCGATCTTCAGCTCTATCGCCTGCTGGCTGCCGCGGAACAGCACCAGCAACAGGAGCCAGGCGGCCAGTAGAATGACCAGGACGAAGGGCACGGCCATGATCATCCACTGCAGGAAGCCGATGTTGATTCCTTCCTTTGTGAGGGCCCCCAGGGCGATGGCGTTCGGCGGAGTGCCGATGGGTGTACCGATGCCGCCAACGTTGGCCGCGACCGGAATGCACAACGCCAGGGCCACGCGCATCCGATCACCAGGGGGCAATCCGTTGATCACCGGCAGCACCACCATCATCATCGTGGCGGTGGTGGCGGTGTTGCTCATGAACATGGAGAACACCGCAGTAATCAACATCAGCCCCAGCATGATCTTCCGTGGTGAGCGGCCGAAGGGTTTCAGCATCACGCGGGCCAGATTGCGGTCGAGATCGAACTTGGCAGCGCCGTCAGCCAGGAAGAATCCCCCCAGAAACAGCATCAGGATGGGGTGGGCCAGCGTTGCAAAGTACGACTTGTAAGGGGCCGCGTCGAATCCCTCTGGTATGGGCAGGAGCGCCTTGTCGCTCACGAGGAGTATTTCCAGCAGGATGATCACGGTGGCGGTGGCATGCAACGGTATCGCTTCGCTGACCCACAAGACGATAGCCAGCAGAAACACGCTGAAGATCCGGTGGCCGGGCTCGCTCAGGCCGGGCAGCGGCATACCGAAGAACTGTGCCCCCAGCGGCACAAGAAACACTACCAGCCCGACCAGCAGTCCGATCCACTGGGAACGCTTCAGCCGTTCAGGACGTCGAGGCCTTGGCGTGGAATCGCCTGTCATATCTTGTCCGTTCGTTTCCGGGCGCCGGCTTGGCCAGGATTTAGTCGCCTGCCGCCACCGAGCCCTACCGTATTCGAGTACTGCCTGGGGCCGGTTCGAGAAGCGTATCACCAGGCACCCGAAACAGCGAGCCCGAATCCAGTGAACGCCGTCCTGCACTGGTACACTGCGACCAATCGGCCCGCGGTGGAAAGTGAACGTGCGACCAAATGACGGTCAGAACAGGGGCGATTGCGGCAAAGGCGACCGTCAGCGTCAGGCGGGTCTGTGTCAGCCGGGCGAACTGCTCGTCACTGCGAGGCAGGGCACCGCCAGCCCGCGTTTGGAATCCACCGGGGCGGCTGACGTGAGCCCTGGTCGGCGCGCCCCACGCGATCGACCCATCCTCGCCTTGCCTGGCCAGTCCAGGTGTATCTTAATAGCAGCGCACAACACCAGGCCCGAATCCACCATGGCTTTAGGCGGACTGATCGTCACTTGCTCCGGCCGACGCATTAAGCGACGGCAACCGTGCCAGAGTGACTACTTCGTGACTGTGAATGTAAAGTGGACATGCAGCGACGCGGTCAGTTCACAGTGCGCCGCCACGATGGTGACTGCCCGGACCTAGAGCGAACAGGTCTCCCCGGCCGTATGTCTCCGCAATGGCAGCGAGCAGCCCGAGGCGCAAGTCCGCTGCGACTTGATGCGGCCCGCTCAGCTCATACGCTCGACTGAGGAATCACTCGCAAGGTGGCTTACAGAGCCACTCTACACCTGACGCCGGACCTCGATGAATCTGGCCAGTCCTCGATGATCGCCTGATTCCGGCGGTCGTCCGCGCCATCCAATCACTGCCCTGTTACGGGCGCCAGGCGGCCGGTACGGGCCCTCGGCGTCTGCAAAGGCAGCCCATTGGTACGTGGCATACCTATGGCACTATGCTCCATAGCCTGCCACAGAAAGAGCCTGGCAAGTACTTGACAGGGCGCGGGGGATGAGTGTTACAGTATGAGTCGCAGGATCTGGGACAGAGCATCTCTGCTGCGAGAGGTTTCGCTGACAACAGACAGAGCGACGTCTTCCAGCGGCCGTTGCGGAAACACGCAACGGCCTGGAGGGTCGGGGCACGCGTCGTCGGCCATCCGAACATCGGCTGCCCGCGTATTGTCATCGACGACATGACCGGTACGGGTCTCCCGTCAACGGATTTAGGGCACTACATCGAGGTCAGTTTCCAGAGGAGTCCAGCCATGGCTAAAGCGTTTTCTGTCGCGTCGTGGAACGTCGAGCACTTCGGCAAGCAGTCCAAGAAGAAGAAGTCCCGGCCAATCGCACCCATCATCAAGTATCTCGCTGACCAGAAGGCTGACGTGGTTGCGGTCTACGAAGTGGAGAGTCGTCGCGTCTTTCAGCCGATGGTCAAGGCCATGCCCTCCTACCAGTTTCACATCACGGAGGGTCCCCAGATGCAGGAGATTCTGATCGGCATAAAGCAGGGACTTAGTGCATACGTCACCCAGAGGCTGGAGTTCAAGGCGGGACAGGCAACCTTGCGACCGGGCGTCCTGGTCAGCTTATGTGTCTCCGGGCAGTTCTACCCCCTGGTGTTCCTTCACCTGAAGAGTTCGGCCGATCCGAAAGGGTTCGGGCTCCGCGACGACATGCTCAGGCGAGCTCTGGATTTCCGAAAAGCCCTGGATAAGGCCGGCAATGGCAACGGCAAGGCGAACTACATCTTCGTGGGCGATCTGAACACGATGGGGTTGGACTACGCCTACAAGGCGCACGACATCTCGGGTGATACAGAGATCAAAGAGCTTGAGCGGCGAACGGCGTATCGCAAGATGAGAGTGCTGACCAAGAACGCGGACAAAACCTGGTGGAATGGTTCAACGTCGAAGTACCCGCCCAGCAATCTCGACCACGTGGTCGCCGCCGACCACCTGGAGTTCAAGAAGTTTGACGGTGCGGAGGTCGACGTCCGCGGCTGGCCACCACTGCCGACGGACGCCAAGAAGGACGCCTGGATAAAGAAATACTCTGACCACGGCTTGCTCTACTTCGAGGTGCAGGCGGTGTGAATTTGTGCGACGTGGGGTGAGATGTTCGGAGCCCCTCGTCCTGGGCACTCAGTAGTCTCCGGCAGCCTGGCCGACCGCCTGGTGGCTGACGTGCAGTTCCACGTCGGTAGCGGCCGGGCAGGTTAGCCGCCACTTGCCGGGAGAGGTGTCCGGGACCTTGCCACCAAGATCGGCGAGGTCGCCAACGTCTCGAAAACTCTCTTACCTGCGGGCGGGCGTGGGTCGGCGCTCAGCCCGGATCACGTGGAGTGAACACCTGTCAAGAACCGGAAGACGGTCTCGTTCATGTGTGTAACGCCGGAGGCACGCCTGTCCGTCCCACGTTGCGCTACTCATACCGCGCCACGGAACGGTCGCCACTTGGCGCTGCCCCGTGGTTCGTATGATCAGTTCGCACCGCAGTCTGTTGACTAAGTCCGAGGGCAGGCTCGGAGGAACGCAGAGACGCCACCTATGGCGGGCGCGGGGCTTTGCCCAGATGGCGCTGCCCCCGCCTATCGGAGGGGATGGTCAGCCAGGAAGCGCACGCTCCCCGGATCCGAAGCGGGGGCGTGGCCTTGGCGTTCGCTCTCACGTGACGCGCGCCGGTAGTGCGGGGCGTGATGCCTGACAAAGAAGATGAGAGGAGAATTGGCAATGGCTACCGAGATGAAACGAAGAAGCTCGGCAGTCTGAAACTGCCGCTCATGTCGCCGACGGGAACACAGATAATCGTCAACATATCGGAGAACCTCACGCTCGAACAGAAGTGACCGAGCAAGAAAGCTGGAGGCAATCACATGTCGAAAATGAGCGAGATTCGGGCAGCCAAACAGGAAGTCAGCGCCTCGCTGCTGCGTGCCGGGTGGCGAGGCGGGGTAGTGGGCCGTAGGACGGTGCTGAGTGTACACGCGGCAGTCGCCTCGGCGGGCAGCAACGTCCACGCCGTCGGCATCGGCCGCAAGGTCGTCGCCGACTCGACGACGACCACTCCGTGCGTGCGTCTGTACGTGGTGCAGAAAATTGCCGAATCCTTGCTGCCACCGCGCGACCGCCTGCCCAGCGACGTGGCGGGTATTCCGACGGACGTGATCGAGTCACCGCCGGCGTTTCTGGCGGCCAAGAAGAAGAGCTCGGCCAGGAGGGTCAAGAAGAAGAAGGCCGGGGGGGTGACTGCTGC
>JANQGB010000002.1 GCA_028277545.1 Phycisphaerae bacterium
ACCTCGGCGACGAACTGAACGTCCCCGATAGAGAGACCTTCGAGCAGCACTTGGCTGACTGCGACCCCTGCCGGCAAGAGGTGGAATCACTGGCCGGCGCAGTGCAGGCTCTGCGGTCCCTGGCGCCGCCGGGAGAAGCAGAGGTCACCGGTACCGGCACGACCGAATCCGCCCCGCGCCTGGCAGCGCCCGGCAGAACCGCTTCCCGCCCCCTGGGCGCGTTCCTGCGGCCCCTGGCCTACGCCGCCGTGCTGGCCATTGGCGTCGGTATAGGATGGGCCGCCAAGCCCGCTCCGCCAGCCGTCGACCCGCCGGAGCAACCAGCCAGGCAGAGCCCCGCGTCCAGGTCAATCGAAGAGCGAATTCGGTCCGGCGACCTGAACCCCTATGCGCGTAATGCCCTGGCGCTGTCAACGGCGTTCAACCGACCCGCCGCGCCGCGCGCCGATCATGGTGAACACAGGTAGCCGGGGACCGCGTCGCGTCAGATCCACCTGTCCATACCGGAAACTCCATCCGACGTGAACTCGTCGGTCAATCAGGTATGTCGGACCCAATCGAGGCACGTTGCTGCGGCAACAGCGCTGGTATAGGCTTCGCGAACCCGGCGCAGCGCCTGAGTACGATGCCCCAGAAGAGATAGGCAGACCCAAAGGCTGAACTTCTCACGCAGCCCGCGTGTATCGATGGTGCAAGCCGCCGACTAGAGGGGTGGCGATCACCGCCCCTTCGGACGGCTTTGTCGATGGCATTCAGATGCTTGGTTTCCCGCACACCAGCCATCCAAACTACGGGGGGCTGGCTCTTACCCCGACAGGCTTCAATTCCCTGTTGAACACGTTAGCCTTCATTGGACACACCGAGTATTTGGACAGTACGCGGTATGATAGATGCGTCGGAGAACACACCGGCCGCGGCGCCGCCAGACGCGGGCCGCGGCCGGGCTTGCTGTGACGGCATCCTTGAGCCCCCCGCCCAGAATGGGCGGAGGCAAGTGGCCACGGGTGGAGCGAAGTGCAACCCGTGGATGCGTCCGCGCCCCGGCGAATCTCCGCCCCGGAGGGTCGGAGGAGCATGAAGCCTGCACGCCACCCCAGTAGCCACTAGGTCGCGCCGCTCGGCGGCTCACCTGTGCCCCTCCGGGGCACTGCGGGTGATGGGGGCTGGTCCTCTCCACGGGCTGCGCTGCGCTCCGCCCGTGGCTACGCGCCCGCGGCCCTTCAGGCCGCCAGAGGATGCCCCCCGCCTATGCCTGCGCCCGTGACCGGGCACGGCTAACTGCTCGGTCCCGCCGGCGTCCTATTGCGCAGGCAATGAGAGGTGCGGAACACGATTAACAAAGGCAGACAACAGAGACAATGCGCAGACAATTGTCACTTAAGCGACGATTTGGCGTTATACTGGCGTTGTGGAGCGTGCAATCGAAACGCGCCGACTACCTACGTGTCACGCCACTACACGGAGAAAGGACAGAATGGTCAGAAGGAGGCGCATTACGCTGGGAGTTGCCAGCATACTTATCGGCAACGGGCCAGTATCGCTGGCTGGCGCCGAGGTGGTCTCGTTCTCCGGACTCGGGTTCCTGCCCGGTGGCTCGTCGTTTAACAGTACCGCCTTTGACGTTTCCGCAGATGGAACCGTGGTTGTTGGTCATAGCCACGGTCCGAATGGTACCGAGGCTTACCGGTGGACCGCCGAGACTGGAATGGTCGGCCTCGGCGACCTGCCTGGCGGCGAGTTCATCGGTTCGGCCCAGGGCGTCTCCGCCGATGGAAGTGCCATTGCGGGTTACAGCCAGTCGGAGTGGTGCAGTGAGGGAGGCATGGAGGCCTTTCGCTGGACCGCCGAGGGCGGCATGGACGGCTTGGGAGACTTCTGGGGCGGCCCCTTCGACAGCCGCGCGTCGGCCATCTCCGGCGATGGTACCTTTGTCGTAGGCAAAGGACATCCCGGCAGCGCCGGGGCACAAGACCCGCAGGCATTCGGGTGGACCGAGGAAGACGGGCTGTTCTCGCTCGGTGCCCTTCCTGGCGGACAACACGACAGCACGGCGTATGCCGTCTCCTACGACGGCTCAGTAGTGGTCGGCCGCACCGACTCTCCTAACGGCGAGCGGGAGGCCTTTCGCTGGACGGCGGAGACCGGCATGGTCGGCCTGGGTTTCCTGCCCGGCGGATCAACCAGCGCTGCCACCGCGATCACAGACGATGGTTCGGTCATCTTCGGATCGAGCAATGTCGGTGGTTACAACTACGAGGGTTTCCGCTGGACGGAAGAGACCGGCATGGTCAGCCTGGGCCCAGACGCACTCTTCAAAGACGTGTCGGCCGACGGCTCAGTCGGCATAGGCGTAAAGGACGGCGAGGCCTTCGTCTGGGACGAGTCCCACGGCCTGCGACATCTCCGGGATATTCTCACCGATGCGGGATACGACATGACCGACTGGCAGTTGGCCTTCTGCGAAGGCGTATCCGCCGACGGAAAGACCATCGTCGGGATCGGTTACGACCCGGACAGCAATGTTCAGGCCTACATCGCCCACATCCCGGAGCCGGCCAGCCTGGCCCTGCTCGCGGCCGGCGCGGCGCTGACGGTCGCCCGACGGCGGCGGTGAACCTCATCCGGCAGCACCGGTAAACACCGCCGCCCCGACCCGACATGGCGGAGACGCTTGGCCGAGCACCTGCAGCCTTCCCGGCCGCTAGAGTATCGATCCCTATGTACTGGTCCAGCGATCTTTGCGCGGCCAAGTCTTCGTCTCGTAACGGCGGGATACGGGGCTCGATCACGAGGAGTCGGCCTCTTGTAGCTTGCAGAGTCGAGGGTTTGCGCCGACTTGGCATCACTCCAAGATGCGATGGCGCCTCGTGTCGCATACTGTCGCTGCGAAGGAACGGCGTCTCTCACCCCTCTCGGCTATCTACGCCGCGCGCTTCAGGGTGACGATGGCAAGTGGCGCTCGCGGATTACGTTATGGCTCATCGTGCTGGAGGTAAGAAACGGTGTGCCGGTACACCCCCCCCTTCCGTTGGCCGCCGGGAAGG
>JANQGB010000132.1 GCA_028277545.1 Phycisphaerae bacterium
CGCACTCGCTATCTGCTGCCGAGGGCCTCGCAACGCTCGCTCTCACCGGAAGTAAGATGGCGCTGCAGCGTCGGAAGGAAGGCGGGGTCCTCGGCAATGATGCCTGACGAGAAGGCCAAGTTGCTCTCGCTGCTCGACCATGCAGACAAGTGGTGCCGCAATGCCGAGGCGCTCGATGCCAGCGGTAACCCGGTGACCTACGACCACGACGCGGCCGTGGCCTGGGACATCACTGGTGCGCTTTGCCTGCTGTTCGGCTGGCAGCGTGCCTGCGTACTCTTCAGTCAGCTTGACCGGCACATCCACGGCAAGCGGATCATGTTTGGCTGGCCAAGAGGCGACGCAGAGATGGACGCGATGGCGGCACTCCAGGATTATAATGATCGAGTCGATACGACCTTCGCCTTGCTGCGTGAGCGGATCGAGGCGATGCCCGTATGGCAGGGACAGGGCCGCGTGAACGGCACGCAACGAAGCTGTTGACCAGCGAGGTTGAGCAAGCGCGATGTGCCACCGCGTAGTCTGCCCGTTGCCCGAAGCTAACACACAGCGGAGATCTCATGGCCAAGCAACGACCATCTGTTCAGAAGCGCCAGCGTGAACATAAGAAACGGCAGCGTGAACTCAAGAAGGCGGAGAAAGCGGAGCAAAAGAGAGAGCGGCGGCTCAACCGTGAGCAGCAGAACACAGAGGCACCTGCCGAAGGTGCTGACCAGGCGCCCGGCGAGGGTGGCGAAACCACCGGGCCGGTCGAGTAACGAGTTGCGAGCCGATCTCAACTGTCCCAGAGATCATCGGCTGGGCACTACCTGGATTTCTTCTCGCGGAACACTGGTGAGGAGGCCAGGGTGAAGACTACGATCTCCTCGCCGGTCAGAGTACTGATGTCGTGGTGCAGGCTGACGACCTTCGCGCCGGAAACCTGCTGAACCATCTCCTCCAGGACGGGACGTGCGGTCTCGATCAACTGTGTCCTGACCTGTTTGAGGAGTTCCCTGCCCTTCGCCGCTGGGAGTGACTCGGACAATTGCTGTTCGGCGGCGGTCAGAACGCCCTGGAGACGGACCACCAGAAGATCTCCTAGCAGGTGTGTGTGGATGTCCTTGGGGCCCCGGCCCATGTAGTCCTGCTCAAAACGTCTGATCCCATCGCAGATCTTTGCCTCGATCTCACCCTGAGTCTTCATTGTGACTTCAACTTTCCTTAGCACGCAACCCGGGCGCAGCCCGCCTTTCAGCGCACAGATGAGCGCCCCGGACGTCAGCAACGTTCGCGAGCCCCGCCAGCCGCGCAGGCAACTTTGCTTTTCCTGGCCTTGGCGCTATGATAACCGACGTTGGAGTCGGCGTGAAGTTCACGCGCTGCTGCCGTGCGCGGTTTGACGCGAAGACGTCGGATGACGATTTGAAGGGCAACCCGGTAGTGCCGGGGGGCTCGGCAACGAGTAAGCCGATGTGGTCGAATACCTCCGTGTATTCGTCCGCATCGGCTTTTTTTGTGGCCTCGATGTGACTGCCGGGCGCTGGTACCCAGAGGGAGCACGAGTGGACAAGCCCGAGTCTGCCATGGCGCATCGGATTGCCCAAGCGGCCAGAGTGTTTGAGCAAGAACGCACAGGGCACCGGCCTGAGGCGGTAACGGTGGTCCTTAGCGATGACGCGCTGGTTATCACGCTGCACGGTGCTCTGTCTGAGGCCGAGAAGGCCTTGGCCCAAAACCCGGATGGAGCCGCCAAGGTTCAGGAGTTCCACCGGCAGCTCTTCTCCAGCGCTGCAAGCACGTTAAGACGAGAGATCGAAGCGATCACCGGAGTGAAAGTGCGTGACGCGACTGCTGAGATCGAGCCGAGCACGGGTACGGTGGTCAGGGCTTTCGCGAGTGGAACTGTGGTGCAAGTGTTCCTGCTTGCTGACAAGGTCGAAACCGACGTTTGGAGCAACGACAGGCCGTCCGCCAAGGGATGAAGCAGTTCACGAGGCGTGCAGGCGAAAGTGAAGTGCCTACCGGAGGTTGGAAGACGCACCGTGGCCGGCGTTATTACCTGTGAGAGTGGGGTAATCCGCCGCGCTTCGGCCTGCAACCAGCGCGACCGGAGGATTGACCATGCTGACCGTAACAGTAGCCGCACGTGACTGTCTGCTGGCGAAGCTGGGCCGCAGGAAGGCCGCGGATGACGTTGCGATGAGATTCACGCGCAAGAAACATGGCTGGCGACTGCGGCCGGACCGGACCAGCCCGAACGACACGGCCTTCACTCACCAGGGCAGAAACGTCCTGCTCCTGGACGAAGCAGTGTCGAAGGCGATGGCGGACATGAAGCTCGACGTCCGGGCAACCGCGGCTGGTCCGCGACTCAAGTTACGCCGAGTCAGGAATGACGTGGACTGAACCATGGAGCTTCCGCGCCGAGCCTCCAGTGACGTCTATCTGCCGGACGGCAAGTTCCGGGAGCGTGTTGATGCGCTGCGCCGACTCACACACGCCCACGAGTTGGCCATCGGAATAGTCTATGCCTTCGATTTGCGCACGCGGATGCTGCCCTTCTGGTACGCGGACAAGCGCATGGCGCCGTGCTCGGTCCGCTTGTTGGCGGACGTACTGTACGAGGCCGGATTCACTAACCTGCGGATCGTGCTGCAGCAGTGGTCGCCCAATGTCTTGCCCAGCCGGATGCGCTTGGGCGAACGACCTTTGGATATGCTGCTCGTATCCTCCATGCAGGTGCATGCCGAACGAGCTTACGACTTGATCCGTGACGCGCACAACACCGGCGCTGACCGTCCGCTCATCCTGGCAGGCGGTCCGAAGGCCATCTACGAGCCCGCCGACTTCTTCGAACTGGGTGAACAACCTGGCATCGGTGCCGACTGTGTGGTAACGGGCGAGGCGTTTGTGCTCCTGGATTTGCTGTACACGATCCTGGTCGATCGTCGAACCAGCTTAACGCCGCGCGACGCATTCCAGGATGCCCGGTTGCAGGGTCGGCTCAAGCGGGTTCCAGGGCTGGTTTACCTGTCGCCGGACGCACCTGCCTGCGAGCCGGTCGCCGTCAACACGGGCGTGCAGCGTCTCCTTCGCGACCTGGACGAGCTGCCCATGCCCGACGCCGGCTACCGGCTGATTGAGCCGCCGCACCGCCGCCGGACGCTCTCCGCAGAGCCGTGCTCGGCTACACGGGTGGGCAGAATATCGACGATTGCTTCGGTGATTCCAACTCAGGGCTGCCGCTTTAACTGCTGTTATTGCCCCATACCCGCGGTAAACCAGCGAACCTGGCGACACAAGAGTCCACAGCGGCTGGCAGCAGAAATTGCACACATCTACGAGAACTTCGGCATAACCAGCTTCTTCGGTACTGACGACAACTTCTTCAATGACCGCACGACCGTGATCGACCTCATGACGGCGTTGGCTGGGACTGTCGTTCATGGACAGCCTCTGTCCAGGTTCATCCGCTTTTTCACGGAAGCCACCGAGTTCGATGTCTACAAGCATCGTGACCTGCTCCCGCTCTGCCAAGCGGGTGGCCTGTCTGCCATCTGGTTCGGCCTGGAAGACATCACTGCTGCGCTGGTCAACAAAGGACAGACAGCCCACAAGACGGTCGAGCTGTTTGCGCTGCTCCGGGAGTGGGGCATTGAGCCGATGGTGATGATGATCCACAGCGACGCCCAGCCTCTACGCTCCGAGCCGGGCGACCTTTCGGGACTGTTGAATCAGGCCCGATACGCGTTTGATCATGGGGCCGTGTCCTACCAGTGCACCTATCTGGGGCCGGCGGTCGGGACGCGCGACTTCGAACCCGCGGCCAAGAGCGGGGCCATCTACGAACGCGTCGGGCGTCGAGCCATCCCGCAGGCCTACCAGGACGGCAACCACGTCGTAGCCTCCAAACATACGCACCCGTGGAGACGGCAGCTGAACATATTGCGGGGCTACCTGGCCTTCTACAACCCGATCAACACACTGCGGGCATTGGCCAGCTTCCGAAAGGACTCTCTGGGGCCGAGACGCCTGCTGTTTCAGGTGATCGGCCAGATCGGGCTGCTGATGACGGCCCCCAAGCTGCTTGCCTGGGCCCGCCGTCTCCGGCGCGGCCCTATCGAGGCTTACCCGAGCCTGCTGCCCGCGCGTATTCCATTGGTCGATGCTGCCAGCGGCGATGAAATCAACTGGGCCATCGAGCATGTCCCGTCGCCGAAGCTCTCGTCACAACGGCACAGCACAGCATCACGATTGGCATCATCAGACTTCCTTGCTGCTTCGCGCGACCGGGGCGCTGTGAGTGCGCAGGGCAAGCGTATTCGAGTCATTCCGAGATAAAGAGTGGTTACTACATTAGTTCGACAGCAGACGGTTACACAGGATGGCCAGGCCACATCGACGCTGAGTTCGTTGAGGTTCTATTCCAACGACCGCTTCCGACGAGTTCTGCGCCAGCGTGTGGACGAACACTTCGCCAGCACCGGCCGGCGGCGACGCGACTGCCCGTCGATGTACCTTAAGACGGCCATCGTATTGGCCTGCTTGGGGGCGTCGTACACGCTGCTGGTATTCGCACCGGTAACGTGGTGGCAGGCCGTTCCCTTGATAGTCCTGCTGGGGTTGTCGTTGGCGGCGCTGGGTTTCAACGTTCAGCACGACGGAGGCCACCGCGCCTACTCGGAGCGCCCGTGGATCAACAAGCTGGCCGCCCTGACGCTGGACATGGCGGGCGCCAGTTCATACGTCTGGGCTCGCAAGCACAACTCCATCCACCACAGCTTCACCAACGTCACCGGCCATGACAATGACATCGACATTGGCCTGCTGGGTCGCCTGTCTCCGCACCAGCAGCGCAGGTGGTTTCATCGGCTTCAGCACCTGTACCTGTGGTTCTTCTACGGCCTCCTTCCTCTGAAGTGGCACCTGTTGGACGACTTCCGCTGCATGGTGACGGGGCGCATCGGCGCACATCGCCTGCCGCGACCCAGGGGGTGGGATATGCTCACTTTGCTCGGCGGCAAGGTCGTGTTCTTCGCGCTGGCCTTCGGACTTCCCCTTTCCCTGCACCCCTGGTGGCAGGTTCTGTCCGTCTACGCCGCTACGACGTTCTTGCTGGGTGTCGTGCTGAGCGTCGTGTTCCAGTTGGCGCACTGTGTCGAGCAAGCGGAGTTTCCTCTGCCGAGCACCGACACTGGCCGCATGGTCACCACCTGGGCTGAACACCAGGTACAGACCACGGTCGACTTCGCCCAGCGCAACCGCCCGCTCACCTGGTTCCTCGGCGGATTGAATTTTCAGATCGAACATCACCTGTTTCCGCAGATCTGCCACGTACACTACCCGGCCCTGGCGCTGCTCGTGCAAGAGACCTGCCGGGACTTCGGCCTGCGGTACGCGGCACAGCGAACGTTACGGGCCAGCATCGCTTCGCATTTTCGCTGGCTGCGGCGCATGGGGCTGGCTGACAGCACGGCGGAAGAGTCGTCACCCGGTGCCCTCTCTTCGTCTGCAGTCACGACCTGATGTGTCGTCGACTCAGTGCCTGGCACCGGTCAACCAGCCGCCGGCGCCCGCGGCAGGCCGCTCTGTCAGATGGGCGCGACGTGGAAGAACACGGCCCGAAGTGCCACAGAACACGCTCTCGTAGACGCACAGATCCAACTCACTCGCCGCGAACAACTCCGCCGTTGCGAGCCACCGCCGGGTCCTCGCTTCGGTGTTCTCTCCGCGTTCGCGCTGCCTGGCAACGCGCGGCGATCGCGACGATAGCTTCCTTCGGGAGTGACGCCGGTCGTGGTGCTTCGTCCATGGTGTGACAGAAATCGTCGCCCTGCACGACGGTGGCACAACGTGGACGCCGGATATCGGAGGACTGGCTCACACAGGCGTCGAAACGCCGGGCGTCAAGGATCGCGAAACGCTGGTGGCCTTCACCCCTGGCCGAGGGCGTTCATCACTGACCAGGCGCCGTGCTCCCGCGACGCGCGGCACGGATAACTCGACGTGGACTGCGATGGGGACTTAGGCGATCACGCGGTGTTGTTGGGGTGCCTCACCGGCCCAGTGTCGGGCCCCCCGGCGACTGGATGTGACACCTGCTATTCGTCCAACGCGGATCTTGGCGCGGACGGCGATGCGGGTACAGGTGACTTTGCTGAGCTCATTTTGAAATTCACCGGCAGACAGGCGATTCTCGACCTGCGGACGCTGTGCGCACCCGAGGCGAGGGCTGGATCATTCCGTGTCGTGGGCGACCCAAACCGGACTCGACCAGGCCATCTCACCGTCGGCTTGAAGAACGCGCAGGTAGTAGTAGTTGCGCCGGTGAAGTATCGTGCGATCCTCGAAGCGGAAGGCCGCGGGCCCTGAGCCGGGACGTCCCTTGACCAGGAGAAGCGAGTCGGATGGTCCCAGGACTCGCCGGGTCACGCCCAGGGGCAGATCGGCCAAGGGTATGGACTGGCGATACGACCCCAGCTGAATCGCCAGGCCGGCCGCGGGATCCTCCAGTGCGACACTGATGCCATCCCAATCACCCCGGGTCTCCGACCGCCAGCGAAGCTCGGCTCCGCTGGTGCTCAGGACCCTGTCCTTCGGATAGTCAAAGGAGCAGGTCTCCGTTAGGGCCAGGCGGCCGCGATCGGTTTTGAGGCTGCCCTGCCAGTCAACGTGACGCAGGTAGTAGCTCCAAAGGGAGCGGT
>JANQGB010001387.1 GCA_028277545.1 Phycisphaerae bacterium
CGCCCTGCCGGCCTCGCGGGCCTGATTCGGGTCCGACAGGGCGTTCGGACGGTTCCAGCACCAACTCGCGGATCTTGCGCCGCCCAGGCTGCATGAAACCATACCGGACTTCCACCACACGCCGCGGCGGTTGGAAGCACTGCTCAGAGCCGTGGAGGCCGATGCTCACAACCGTGCCGCCCGGGCGCGGGCCGAGATCGAATTCGCACTGGATCAGGGGGCGACTACCCGCCTGCTGCTCGACCTGCACCAGCGCGGCGAGATACCCCAACGCGTCATTCACAACGACGCCAAAATCAGCAACGTCCTGCTGGACGAGGTCACCGGTGAAGGGTTGTGCGTGGTGGACCTGGACACCGTCATGCCCGGGCTGGCACCCTACGACTTCGGCGATATGGTGCGCTCCATGACCGGCACTGCCGCGGAGGACGAACCAGACCTGAGCCAAGTCGAGATCAGGATGCCGCTCTTTGACGCCCTGGCCCGCGGCTACCTCGAATCAGCGGGCCACTTCCTGACCACAGCCGAGCGAGCGCATCTGGTCGGAGCCGGCCAGGTCATCACGCTCGAGCAGGGTCTCCGCTTTCTGACCGACTACTTAAACGGGGACACCTACTACCAGACGCAGCGGCCATATCAGAATCTGGATCGTTGCCGAACCCAATTCGCGCTCGTCAAATCCATGGTTCGGTGGGAGGATCGGATGACCCGCCTGATCCAGACACTCTGACCGAGCGCACGCCGCGCTGCCGGCAGGCGTGATCGACCACGCAGCTATTCGCGTGGAGACGACTTGTACAGGCCGACTTCGCTAATGGCCGGCGTGCCCCGTGAGTCCAGGATCAACAGTCGCAGACGAGACGTGCTGACGGCCTCGAAGCGGAGCAGTCGTTTGTAGCCGATGGTGGTGCCGGCGACGACCCGGCTCCAACCCTCACTCCCCCAGGCGTCGAGGGCGAACGACCGGACTCGCTGCCCGAGTTCGATGGCTTCCTGGATCATGGCCCGGTCGAAGGTCTCCGGTGCCCCAAGGTCGATCTCCAGCCAGGGGGCGTGCGCGTCGCCGGCCAACCAGTAGGTCTTACGATCCCCGTCTATCGCGCGGTCAGGACGGTGCTCCGGGTGCTTACCATGCACGCCGGAGGCGCGAGCGATCCTTCCCGCCGCGAGGTTGACCTTGAAGGTCTGGTCGAGCACCGCCCGCAGTTCGGCAAGCCGGGCCGCGTCGTTCTCGTGGATCAGGCCCCTGCGGTCCGGCGGGACGTTGAGCAGCAAGACGGCGTTACGTCCCACCGACTTGTAGTATATGTCCAGCAGATGTTCGAGCGTCTTCACGCTGTCGTCCTGGCTGGCATGATAGAACCATCCCGGGCGCATGGAGACGTCGCACTCGGCCGGCACCCAATGAGTGCCATCCTCATGCCCCTCGGTGAGCTGTTTGTACTCAGGGGTGCCGGGGAAGAACTCGTCGCGGCGCAACATCGACCAGTTGGTCTCGCCGGCGTAACCGTCTTCGTTGCCGACCCAGCGAACATCCGGCCCGGCATCGGAAAAGACAACCGCATGAGGCTGCAGGCGGCGGACCACCTCGACGTAGGCATCCCAGCCGTAGACCTGTTTCTTGCCGTTAGGGCCTTCGGCGCAGGCTCCGTCAAACCACACTTCGTGAACGGGGCCGTAATCGGTGAGCAGTTCGGTCAACTGGTTCTTGAAGTGCTCGTTGTAACGAGGAGAGTCCCCGTAACTCGGCTCGTGGCGATCCCAGGGCGACAGGTAGATGCCCAGTTTCAGGCCGTATTCGCGACAGGCGTCAGCCAGCTCACGGACGACGTCGCCCCGGCCGCCGCGCCAGGGGCTGTTCTTGACCGAATGCTCCGTGTACCGGCTGGGCCAGAGGCAGAACCCGTCGTGGTGCTTGGCACTCAGGATGACCTGTTTCATGCCGGCGTCCTGACAGACCCGCACCCACTGCCGAGCGTCCAAGTCCGAGGGATTGAACAACGCCGGATCCTCAGTCCCGTCGCCCCACTCACGATCGGTGAAGGTATTGATGCCGAAGTGGAGGAAGGCAATGAACTCCAACTCCTGCCACGCCATCTGCCGCGGTGACGGCGCAATCGGCTGGACCTTGTGGTGTAGCTGGCTCCGGTGCGTCAAGGCATCGTCAGGCATACGCCGTTTCTCCATGTTCGGGCCGGCGCACCAGACCTCGAGCCCGTCGCCGCCGGTCTTCTCGAAGTAGGTCACCGTGATGGGGTGTGCACCAGCCGACAAGGCTACCTCGCCCGAAGCCTCCCGCATCCCGTGCAGGCCGTCGTTATCGACGACCAGTTCATCACCGATGTGAAGTTGGCTGCCGTCGTCCGACCAGGTCGACAAGGTATACACGCCCGTGGCAGGAACGGACAGAAAGCCGCGATAGCGGAAGGCAAAGCGCTCTTCCCGAGCCCGCGGCGAGAACTCGAAGTTGGCCACCGTGCCGGTCTTGGCCGGTTTCAGCCGATCAAAGTCAGGCAGCCGGTCCCAGTCGCCCTCGTAGTACTCGAAGGCCAAGCCAGGTTCGGCGCCGTCAGAAAAACACGCCGGGCGGGGATCGACTCTTGTGAAGATGGCTTGTGCAACTCCGCTGACCGGTCGGTCAGCGCGAAAAACCCGGGCGCTCACGGTAGTCGTCTCGGTTATGCGAAGCGTGCCCGGCACCAGTGTAGAAGCGGCGGTAGGCACTGTGCCGTCGGTCGTGTAGCGGACGCTCACGTTGTCACGACCGGACGTCACGGACACCTCCAGCGCGTCCACGAAGATTCTCGACTGGGCCGTGATGGCGGGAGGATCCGACACGTCCGGCCGGCCGTCTATGTCGAGTACGACTACGGCGTTGATCGGATCAGGCGCGGCGGCGGGCAGCCGCAGCAGCACGGCGTCTCCGTCACGCGATACCGTCAGTCCGTGCATGGTTGGCTTCACGTCGGCCAGCAGGTAGGCCTGCCGAACCTCGTTGAACAGTCCAGACACGCTTGTATCTGCACGTCTTCGACTGGCCCGAACGCGGCGAACTGCGCGTGCCTGGA
>JANQGB010000393.1 GCA_028277545.1 Phycisphaerae bacterium
AAACCGAGGACCCTCTGCGCGGCCCCTTCGCCAGAGACAGGCAGCGCGTGCTTCAGAGCACGGCCTTCCGCCGGCTGGAATACAAGACGCAGGTGTTCGTGACTCATGAGCACGATCACTTCCGCACCCGGTTGACCCACACGCTGGAGGTGGCGGAGATTTCCCGTCGCCTGGCCGTCGCGCTCGGCGTCAACGAGACACTGGCCGAGACGATCGCGCTGGCTCATGACCTGGGCCATCCACCCTTCGGACACGCCGGCGAAGCCACGCTCAACGATGTCATGCAGGAACACGGCGGCTTCGAGCACAATGCCCATTCGCTCCGCATCGTCGACTACCTGGAGCATCCCTTCCCTCCGTTCCGCGGCTTGAACCTCACGTTCGAGGTCCGCGAAGGGTTGGCCAAGCATGAGACTGCGTACGACAAGCCGGGAGGCGGCGAGTCCGACCGTGACGCGATCGCTGATCTGTTTGTCATGGGTGCCAATCCGTCCGTTGAGGGGCAGATCGCCAGCCTGGCAGACGGCCTGGCATATGATTGCCACGACCTGGAAGACGCCCTGGGCGCCGGGTTGCTCGGCGAGAGCGATCTGGCGTCTATCCTCTTGTGGCGGCAAGCGGCCGAGCCTGTCAGGAACGACCACCCGGAGGCCAACCTTTACGCGATCCGCAGGCCTGTCCTGGATGCTCTGCTGGACAACCTGATCCAGTGCACCCTGGTCGAGACGCGGCGCCGTATGGCAGCAGCCGGCATCCAGTCAGCGGACGATGCCCGCCGAGCCTCGGATTTGGTGGTCTGTCTGCCTGACACAACCAGGGAACAAATGGCGGAGTTGGAGAGCTTCCTGCTCAGGCGCGTATACCGGCACGAGCGCCTGGCGGAGATGGACAGGCAGGCGCGACGGATCGTCAGCGGCGTGTTCGGCGCCTACGTGCGTGACCCCGGCCAACTACCACGCCGCTTCGCCGACCGCATAGCGGCAACCGGGCTCCACCAAGTAGTCTGCGACTACGTCGCGGGCATGACGGATCGTTTCTGCCGCGCTGAGTACGAGCGACTGACCGGCGGGTATCCGTAGTCCGGCGGAGTCTGTCAGGGCGAGGCAAGCAAGGCGGCCGCCCGCTGCCTCCAGCCTGGGTCGTTGCATAGCTGCTGGAACTGGTCCACCGCCAGACGTGCCCCGTTGATGTCACCATTGGCCAGCAGCAGCCGGGCGGCGAAGTAGTAGGGCCAGGGATTCTCCGGCGATTTCTCCCCTAGGGCGGCCACCGCGTCCAGCAGCCGATTGATCACATCGGGCGGATCGGCTGGCGCATCCAGCAACAGCGTCAGGTCTCGATCCACCGATTCGGCATCGGAAACCGCCAGGTCAGCCAGCACTCTGGTCGCCAGCGCCAGAGGTTGGGCGGGCTTCTGCCCCAACACGGTCTGGCTAGCCTTACGGGCAGGAGTCCACTGGCCGGCCAGGGCGCTGGTCCAGCCGTACCAGGCCATTAGATCAGGAGCTTTCGGCTGGCGCTTGAGGGCGGCGGCCCACATCCGGGCCGCGTCGCTGAGCCGTGATTGCCGGGCCAGCAGATCGTGAAGGGCGATCAACGCTGCCCGATTCGTCGGGTTGTGGGACACGATGTCTTCGAGCAGGAAGACTGCGGGAGCGAGGTTGCCACGGTCGGCTTCCAGGGCGGCCAGGTTGATTCCGGCGGTGACTGCGGTCGGGTTGC
>JANQGB010001397.1 GCA_028277545.1 Phycisphaerae bacterium
CACCGTGCAGAAATTGCGATTGGCATACCCCAGCCGCAGGTCCGGCTGGTCCTCCCACTCCGGCAGATCAGCGTAGGCTCGCAGCGGCCGCACGTTCTCGTACACCTGCCGATCCTCGACGCGGCTCGACGTCTGCACGTCAGTGTGCCATTGCCAGCCCCGGGCATCGAACGGGAACGCGAAACGCAACAACATACCACGCGCCGGCAAATCACTGCCCCTCACCTTGCAGGAGAACCGGAGCGCCTCGGCCTCTTCCCGAACCTGAAGCGCCATCGTCGCATCGGCGCCCGGGAAACTGACATCGAGCCCCGTCGCCAGATCCCCGCCCGTCGGCTTGGCCGCAACGAACTCGCCCTTCCCCACAGCACAGAGTGTCACCAAAGAAGCGGCATCAACCCCAAGGTCAACCGCACCAACACGCAGCGACGTCACCTTCGTCTCGTCATCCACACCGAGGGCGACACCGCCCCCCTCCAAGACAGCCGCCCGCGCGGGACCGCACAACAACACCAACCACCCGAAAACTGCAACCATCAACCACGAACAACGCAACATCGTCTGCCCTCCCAATGGCCTCTCGCCAACCATACAACCAAAGAGTTGGAAACACGCTTCAATGCAAGTAACGGGGGGAAACCCGTTCTGATTGGGGGAGTGGGCCAGACCAAGTGCCTCGGTTGCCAGAGTGACCCTGTGACTCAATGACCTTTTGACTCAGGATGGGGCAGCCGGCCTCCCGAAGGAACGGACATGAGTCACTGAGTCAAAGGGTCACCCCGTCACAAGTGGCTCTCCCTTCCCGAAGCATGACCTGTCGCGCTAGTTGATGTCCCACATGTTGTCGGGGGCTTCGGTGCTGAGGGGGAACAGGCAGGCGACGTGACCGTCGAGGAAGACGAAGTTGGCTCTGCGGCTGTGGCGGGGGGCTGCTGCGCCGCCGCCGAAACAGCCGGCGTCGAGCGGCCAGGTAACGCCGTAGCGGGAGAGCTCGAACAGGCGGAGTCCGTAGGTGAAGGTACCGCCGGTTCCGTCGGCAATGTTGCCGCGCCACTGCACGACATCCCCAAACATGATGGACCGACCCGGGCGGGTGATCTCGCGCCGTTTGCGCGGTTCTGAGTTGCTGGTCGTCGTGGTGCCGTGACACATGCCGTAGCAGCCGTCGACCGGGCAGCGCAAAATGTCGAGGTTCGTGTAGTAGTCCCACAGCATGCCGCGGTTCGACGTGCTCTGGTAATACCAGCGGTAACTGGTGTCCGCAAGGGTCAGGTAACACTTGGGGATGCAGTCGTCCCAATCGTCCGCGTAGAGCTGTTCCGCGATGCTGAGCTGTCGGATATTGCCCTGGCAGAGAGCCAGCTTTCCCCTGGCTTTGGCTTGGCTGAGTGCGGGGAGCAGCAAACTGGCCAGAATCGCGATAATCGCGATCACCACCAGAAGCTCGATCAGCGTGAAGACGCAACGCGCGGCACCATCTTCGCGCATCGTTCGAAGTCGACGGTCGCCCATTCGTTCACCTCCGAAGACATCCCAGCCCCCATCGAGCCAGCCCCACTCCATACCTTATCTATCAAGCGTATCCCGATACGCTGCCGCGTTCCAGCAGGCACTGCCATTCCTGCGACAATCTCATCAATATTCATATATACCAGTTTACAACGAATACGGAATCGGCCCACAGATCCACCTCATTGACACCACAAACAGACAAGCACACCTGAATTCGGCAAGATGTGGTTCATCTCGCCTTGAATTCGCCCACGGGAACTGATACCGTCCCCTTAGGTGCACACACCAACCATTTGCATACCGGTATGTTTGTCGATTCTCAACTGATGTCACCAGAGAGAATGGCACGAGAGCGGGGATTCGCACAGCCCCACCCCTCTTCCTTATCCACCCCGTGTCACACCCGCGCAATCCACGACTTCACAACGCCCAGGAGAAGGCAATGTTGAAGAAGAAAGCAACGGCAAAGGCATTTACTCGGGAACTGGTCCGCGTCCTGCCCGAGGAGGCCCGCTACGAACATCATCGGCGGCTGACGGAATGCCCGGTCCATGTGCCACGGCGGAACTCGAAGGCGCAACCGGCAGCTGGAGAGATGGCGGTTGCCACGAGCGGGTGGAAGCTGGTCCGGCAGTCAGACAGCTCCGAGTTCCTGGAGAATGCGGTGCGGGACTTCCAGGACTACCTGAAGACGTCGATGCAGGTCGAGGTCAAGCTTTCGCGCAGGAAGCAGCTCGAGAACTGGCAAGGCCTCAAGCGGAGCATCGTGGTGGGGACGCGCGAGCAGATGCCGGAGTGTGGCACGGGCCTGAAGAGCCCGAAGGACTACGTGATCCGGGCGACGCCAGAACAGGTGGTCGTCTGCGGCTACGATGATCGGGGAGCGATGTATGGGCTCTACAACCTCGAAGCGCGGATGAATCTGCGCGAAGCCCCCTACCTGCCGGTTGATCTGGAAGCGGTGCGTCACAGTCTCTACGACACGCGAATGGTCGCATCGTGGATGGGGTGGATGGAGTGGCCGGACCGCTTGCTGTCACACCTGGCGCACGACGGGTTCGATGCGATCTTCACGTCCTGCTACGCGAACCCCAACGGCGATCGGACAACAGCCGACACGTCCACCGAGTTCTACGCGCGGCTGCTCCGTCGCGTACGTCCCCAGGATCCGACACGGATGCACGACCTCATCGACCGAGCCGGGCGATTCGGCATCAAGGTCTACGCGCCGATCATCTACCAGTACCTGGGAACACCGGAGAGCGAAGCGGGGCTGCGGCAGCTGGTTCAGGATATCGTCAAGGAGTTCCCGAACATCCGCGGCTACGTGCTGTTGACCGAGGGTTTCTGGTACAAGAAGTGGGGCGGAGCGCACGGCGCCAGTCGGGAATACATCGAGGACTGGGCCCGGAACTGGTGCAAGGCCGTCAGCATCGTGACCGAAGAATGCCAACGCCTCAACCCCGACATCGAGATCCTGCCGTGGGAGTACAACATTGACTTCCGCCCCCAGAACGCGGACACCAAGCGCTACTTCATCCAGCAGCTGCCGGTCGAAGCCACCCCGCTGCTGACCTGGGAGAACGGCGCCAGCTTCAAGCTCGGCGACTGGCAGGGATTCCTGCGGGACTACTCCCTCAACC
>JANQGB010000445.1 GCA_028277545.1 Phycisphaerae bacterium
GGACGCCCACTCGTGACGCGGTCCGCAGAGCGGACCTTGCCGATGCTGCAGCGAAAGGGCTGCCTGCCCATGTGGCACCGGCATCTTGCCGGTGCAAGCACGGGCGGGAAGCCCGTGCGCAGCGCCGGTCAACCGGCGAGGCTTGGCACAGTTGATACCATGACCACCCGCGAGTTTGAACATCGGACCATCCTCCGGCTTCGCAGGCTCGTGCTGCGCCTGCGTGGCTACTTGCTGCTCGATGGACTGGCCGTGCTGTTCGTCGTGGCGGCCGGCGCCGCTGCCTTGCAGTTGCTGCTGGATTGGCTGCTGCGCCTGGCCGTGGACATGCGGGCGGCCTTGTTGGGGACCGTGCTGCTCGTGATTGCGGTCGTCGGCTGGCGACGTGTCGTCGTGCCGCAACGGGCCAGGCTGGGTGTGGCCGAAGCGGCCATGCTCGTCGAGCGACGACACCCACAGCTTCGCTCGTTGCTGATTTCGGCGGTGCGCTTCGGTCGTGGCGACGTTGGAGCCACGGACTCAAACTCGCCCGAACTGATGCGGGCGGTTCTCGATCGGGCAGCCTCGGCCATGACCTCGCTGGATCTGCACACCGTGCTCAGGCACACGCGGGCCCGACGCAGCACCGCGGTGGCCCTGGGGGTCGTAGCTGCCTTCACCCTGGCGTTTGTGGCCGCTCCGGAGACCATGGGCATCTGGTTCGACCGGTCGGTCCTCCTGGGTGACACGCCATGGCCTAAGAAGACGCGCCTCATCGTCCTGGACCTGCCGGACGGAGTGTTGCGCGGCGCGCGGGGCGACGACCTGGAGGTGCGGGCCCTGGTTCCCGAAGGGTACGACGCACCCCGGCTGGTAGAGATCAGTTACACGTTCTCCTCGGGCAAGACCAGCCGCGATCGCATGACTCGAGTCGGTCCGCGGGGATACCGTTACACTTTCGCTCGGGCGGTGGAGGATTTCGAGTTCCACCTGGAGGGCGGGGACGACCGGACTGACGTGTTCCGTGCGGAATTGACCGATCGGCCGCGCGTGGAGAGTGCCAGCATCCTGGTAACACCGCCCGCGTATACCCGGCGCCGGCCCTACACGCTGGCGGACGAGCGCCGTTCGGTGGCCGTGCTGCCTGGCAGCGAGCTGTCACTCCGCGTCGAGACCAACCATCCTGTGCGGCAGGCGGTCCTTACGGCGGGGCAGGAGCCCATCGCGGCGGCAGTCCCCGATGCCTCGGGCTGGACCGTGACACTCAGGCCGCTGCAGTCGCGCACCTATCACTTTGCCCTGCTCGACGACGCCGGCCTGGAGAATCGCCGCCCCCTCCGCTTCGCGGTGCGCATGCTCCAGGATAAGCCGCCTCGCGTGCGAATGAAGCTGCCCGGCGTGGGCAGCCTGGTCACCACCGAAGCCGTCCTGCCTTTAGAGTTGAACATCACCGACGATTACGGGCTCGCCGCGGCGGAATTGGTTTGCAGCATCGAACGACACGCGGGCGAGGAACGCATCATCGCTCTGCCCGCCTTCCGCCCCGGCGGCAAGCAGCATAGCGAACGAATCGAGCAGGCGATCGCCTCGCTGCCCGTCGTGGCTAACGATCGGATCACGCTTTACGCCCGGGCCAGCGATTTCGACGACGTGTCCGGGCCCAATGTCGCGGTGTCAAGTGCGGTCAGCCTGCGCGTCGTCTCGCGCGAAGAGTTGCTGGCCGAACTCGCTCGGCGCGAGCAGGACTACCGCCGCGACTTCGAGCGGGCTGTCGATCGGCAGGAGGACCTGCGGCGGGGCCTGTTGACCACCCTGGAGCGCCTGACCAGGCCGGCCAGCCGCGACGATGCGCTCCGTGCCGTGGGCTCCGCCGAGCGGCTCCAGCGCCAACTGGGCGGCCAGGTCAACGCCGTACGCCAGCAGTTCGAGCAGATCATGACCCAGATGGAGATCAACCGCGTGGCCGACAGTTCTTCCCGGCGGCGACTGGGTGACGGCGTGGTTGCGCCGCTGACGCAGTTGGCCAAGCGAGACTTGCCCGAAGCCGCCGACGCTCTGCGCCGCCTGGCCCGCGACCTCACACCGGAGCGGATGTCGCCCATCGACCCTCAGCAGGCCGCCCTGCTGTCTGCCATGAGGGAGACACTGGCTAACATGCTCAAATGGGAAGGATTCCAGGAAACCGTCAGCATGCTTCGAGACATTCTCCGCCTACAGCGCGAGTTGAACAAAGAAACCGCCCAGGAACTGGAACAACAAGCCGAAGACATCTTCGAAGAGGAGTAGCTGGTCATCCCTGAAGAAGTCGCTACAAGGCAGCTACCGCCAGGATTCGAGCACCCGGCGACGATGAGTCGACAACCAGCCCAGCAAGAAGGCCCTCCGACTTCTCAATTCTCAATTCTAGCTTCTCACTTCGTAGTGAGTAGCTCGCCCTTAGCCGGAAAGCGCCTGCCGCGGCAACTTCACTCCGCGCCCGGCTCATCCGCCCGCACCATCCCCGCCGCTCGTATCACCAGGATCACCGCAACCGCGACCAAGGCGTACAGAACAAACGTATACCGCGTGCGCAGCCAGATAGGGATGCAGCCCAGCACGGCGAAGAGCCCGGCCATGGCGTAGCTGATGGCGACGACCTTGCGGATGGACATCCCCCGGTCGACGAGCTGATCGTAGAAGTGGCTGCGGTCCCCGGCGAAGATCGGCCGGCGGCAGCGCCAGCGTCGAAAGAGAGCCAACGACGTGTCACCGATAGGCAGGGCGAAGACCATCAGCCCGCCCAGCACCCATCGAATGATGCCCTGCTCGGCGAAGAGCACTATCATCATGCCGCAGTTGTAGCCCAGCAGCATGCTGCCGGCGTCGCCCATGAAGATGCGGGCCGGGTTGAAGTTGAGCGGCAGGAAGCCCATGGCCGCCCCGAACAGGGCCATGGCCAGGGCCAGCCTGGCCGGATCGCCCTGGCCGCTGTAGTCGTAGGCCGCCAGGTGCGCCGCCAGCAGAAAGAAGCCCAGCGAGATGATCGCCGTCACCCCCGAGCAAAGTCCATCCAGCCCGTCGATCAGGTTGGCCGAGTTGCAGGCCCCCAGGACGATGATCGTGCTGATCAGCACCGATACCGGCACCGCCAGGACCGGCGGGGCGTGGATGCCGACGGGACCCAGCACCGAATCAACCAGCCGAAAGCCGGCCTGGGTGCTGATCAGCACCGCGGCAATGATCCCCGCCCCGAGACTGAGGCGCAGCTTGGGAGACAGTTCCAGCAGATCGTCCAGCAGCCCCACAATGGACATCAAAACGCCGCCCAACAGCAGCGGCAGCAGGATGTGCCAGTCGACCGCTCCACGGAGCATGGCCCAGACCAGCGCCGCCGCCCATCCGAAGCATATTGCCAGCCCGCCGAGGTAGGGGGTCGGTTTGGCGTGTGGCTTGAGCGCCTGGTCGGGCATATCCATCACGCCCAGTCGCTTGGCCAAATGCATTGCCACTGGAGTGGCGAACACCGTCAGGATGAAGGCGAGCACACCGTAGGCCTGGTAGGCCGCCATCGTTTCGAGCAGGTCTCCCATGGCCCGCGAAGTATAGCAGAATCGGGGCGCCACAGCCCAACCAGTGACCGAAGGAGGCGGCGGTGACCTCGCCGGGGCCGCACCGGGAGCGGCCTCAGGCCCGCCGTGACAGGCCGGCGCCCTGCTGCCGGTTGTCCGGCGGAATCAGCGCAGAACGCACTCCGGCGCTGCACGCGCCTTCACCCCGTGCCAGCTAATCGTGGGGCTACTCGAATGCGTGTCCGCGAGAGGGAGCCACCTCGAAGATGGACTGCGTCTTCAGCAGCGTCTGACCCTCTGGGAACGCGTGATAGGCGTGAACGTGGAACTCGCGTTCCCGTGCCTCGTAGTCAATGAAGGTAAACGGTGCCAATCCGTCACTCTCCCACTCGTCGAAGGTCTGAAACATACCGCGCGTCCTGCCGTAGCGCAGCAGATCCCGATGCGACGATGGGAACAGGTTGGAGGTCATACGTTCAACCTGACTGGAAAGAATGTACCGTACGCCCTCAGAAAAGCTGTGCGAGTGATCTCTCTCGCCCCGGAATCGGAACGACGTGATCAAGCCTGATTTGGGCAGCAGCTCGCTCTGATCCGCGATCAGTTCGGCAATGTACTGCTTTCCAAATTGAACTGTCACAACATGCGAGAGTCCCACGACCCAGATTTCAGCCCGGTATCGCCGCTGCTCGACATGTTTGACCTGATGAATGTGAAACAACTCCGGATGGAGCGGCCTCTCATACAGGAAAAAATGCAGGTCATCTACACGCTGTTTGATCTGTCCCTGTTCCACGTCGTTCCTCAAAACCGCCCCGAGCTTGTTAGTGGTTTCCGACTGTCGTCCTGGCATTATATCGCCGTACTTGAGAGGACGCCAAGATAATACTTGTAAGAAGGCACAAAAGGGTGGCAATCTTTGCCGATTAGGCCTAACTCACTTGCTGGCAAAAGGATCTGGCTGTCCCGCTGCCGGTGGCGCGGGCCATCCGCTTCGCTGCCCGGGGGCGTCGTGCGCTGCGGCCGGCGAAGAATTCACAGGCCGCTGCCCGCGCTGTGCCGCGGCGTAATCGTGTTGCGTATCCCCGTTTCCTCTCTATAATGCTCGCTTCATGTACGTACGCTGGGGCAATCTGGTTTGCGTCACACCGCTCACTTTGCTGATCTGCGTGACGGCGGTCTGCGGGCCGGTACTTGAGGCGCTCTGGCAGGAGCGTGCCCGCTGCATCGCCCACGACCTGGCGGCTCAGCACCCGGGCGAGCGCCCAGCCGAGGACGACGCCGATAGCGATCTGCTGCTGGTCCCGCAGGGCTGCGAGTGGGATCGGGTGGCCAAGGCGTCCGTCTCGGTGCGGATCGTGCGCTGTCCGGCCTCGACAGAGGTGCAACGCACCGAGCCACACCATCGGCCCCGCTTCGAGCTGGCGTCCGCTGCCCCTTCACCATCGGCCCTGCTGGCGATCGACGGGCCGAACCGGAATCACGAGCCCCACGGACCACCCTGCGCGGGCTGACCATCCGACCAACGTCACAACAAAAGCAGTACACCTGATCACTGTCCTCTGGAATTGAGAGAGCATTTCGAGGCGACGCGTGCGTCGTCTGGGAGCGATTGAAACATGGAAAAGCAGAACCGACTGCTGATGTGGTCCCTGGTTGTGGTGCCGATCATCGCCGCGGTGTTGGCGATTATCCCGCCGCAGAAGAAGCTCAAGGGCGGAATCGACCTGGTTGGCGGATTCAGCCTGCTGTACGAGATCGACACCACGGGCCTGGACCCAAGCCAAATCCGCGGCCTTTCCACCAAGGTAAAAGACGTGCTCCAACGCCGAGTGGACCCCAACGCCCAGCTCAACCTGGTCTGGCGTCCGGTGGGCAATACCCGGCTGGAGATTCAGATGCCGCGTCCGCCGCAGGAAGCCATCGAGCGGCGCAAGGAGTATGAGCAGACGCTGGCCAAGGTGGAGGAGTTGAACGTCGGGCGGCTGGAGATTGAGGCCGCTCTGAGCGCGGACGACGCAACAGCTCGACTGGTCGAACTGGGGCGTGGCGTGGCCGAGCGGCAGGACAAACTGACTGCCCTGCAAAGCGCGTATGCTGACTACCAGCAGGTGCGCGGCGGCGACGACCTGGACGCCGAGGACGCCGCCCGCGATGCCTATGAGCAGGCCTTCGCCGGGGTCATGGCGACCACGCTGAGCCCCAACCGGCTGACCGACGTACTTGCCCTGCAGGATCGTGCCAAGCGCAGCGAGCAGCTCGGCCGCCTGAAAGAAGCCTTCCCGTCGTACGGTCAGACGATGGACGACGCCGTCGCGAAGTACGACGAGTGGGCGGCGGACAAGGCGGCCCTGGAAGACCCCTCGGATCTCAAACGGCTGCTCCGCGGAGCGGGTGTGCTGGAGTTCCGTATCCTGGCCAAGCGGGATCCGCAGAACCGCACCGTGATTGCGTCGGACCAGGCGAATTTGCGTCAGCCGATCAGCAAGTACACGGAGCAGTTGCAGCAGCGCGGCCCGCGGGCAGCCACCAGTGACCATTACCGCTGGTTCGCGGTGCCGGAGGTCGTCGATTTCCTGAACATCGAGAACACCACCAACGTCGAACAGAGCATCGCCAACAGCGACCAGATCGTCGAGCAGTATGCCGGCAAATGGTACGTACTCAGTCACGCCGACTCCGATTTCGGGCTGCTCAGGGATTCGAAGCAGAAGTGGAAGCTCAAA
>JANQGB010000465.1 GCA_028277545.1 Phycisphaerae bacterium
GATAACGCGTCTGGATCGGTGAACCAGATTGTGTTGTCGGTCACACCGGAGCCGTCGAAGACGTGCGTCACTTCCTTCGTAGTCTCTTGCGGAACGGGAATCGTATGATCGGGCGAGCCGTCGGCGAAGTGATGTGTGGGGCCTTGATTCTCGACAGAACCCCAGCCGTGCGCGGCTGTACCGGCGATGAGATGGCATACAAGGAGAGCGGCGGCAGGCAGTAGCGTAGACCGGTATTGGCATCGAGTAGGTATCAACGGATCGTGTGGCGATGACACGTGCGCGGCGGGTTCCAAAGGGTGGGCGTGGGTATCAAGCGGTTGAAGTAGCTGCTTCAGATTCATTGTCCGCGTTCCCTTCGTCGGTGCATTTCTGTTGCCCGATGTGTTAGATATGACATCAGCGTTTCGGTCCGGTGATGTCGCGCAATCATTGTGTGCGGTATCACTGTGTGTTCTCGATCGCGTCGAGTTGTCCGATGATGTGCTCGGTCATCGTGATGATGCGTTCGAGTTCGCTCAATGGCTCGGTGCCGGCCGTGCTGATCTGCGGGCCGTACTTCGCCACATCGGCTCGGGCGCGGTCTACGAGGAAGTAGGCCAGGTTGTTCAGCACCAGCTGGCGGAGCCCGGCTAAGCGTGTCGCGTCTGTTTCCGCCAGGGCCATCGCTTCGTGCAGCAGTGGTTCGCCGACACGTGGCGTGGGGTGGTGGGTGTCGTCGGTCAGCCCGAGGCTGTAGGCCTTGGCGATCATCCACTGGGCGCGTCGGTCATCGGTCAGGCGGGTGTCCGCGATCAGGGTGTCGAGTTGGGTGTGCCAGGCCTCGGCGCCGTGCGTCTGGCGGTACGAGGATGAGAGGACCCGCAGCACGTCCTGACGCAGGTCGCCGCCTTGTGAGGCGTGGGCGAATAACGCGTCACGCATGGGCTGATGACGGATCGGTTGGGCGAGCAGTTCCACGTACTCGTAGCGGAAACGCCAGTAGAGCTCGGTGGCGGTCATCTTTTCGAGGTAGGCGGGCAGGTGTTGGGCGTACCGGCTGTCCTCTGCTTTGTAGTCGCCCAGCAGCTCGAACACCTCCTGCCAGGCCCGCAGCGCCGAGGCCTCCCGGGCGTCGGTGAGATTGAATGAAGCCTTGGCCTGGATCTCGGCTACCCAGCGTTGGCCCAGCGCCTGAGCGAGCGGGCCCTGCTCGGCGGCTTCCAGGTGCGGCGCCAGGGCGCGGACCGCGGACGCCAGCCGGCGGGTGGACAGGCCTTCGGCACCGGCCGTGTTTAATTGCTGCAGGACCGCTGTCTTGAGGCCTTCGGCCCCGCGCGCCTGTTCGGGCGTTTCGAGTTGGCGCAGCAGCCAGACCTGCTGCCCGGGGCTGAGGCGGCCGGCGGCCGGCGACCGGTCCAGCCAGGCCGTGACGATCGCCCCGCGGCTTTTGTCGCCGGCGCCGAGGTAGCGGTAGAGGCCCTGAAGTTCCCTCAGCTCGTCAAAGGACAGGTCGGCGGCCCGGCTGTCGTC
>JANQGB010000476.1 GCA_028277545.1 Phycisphaerae bacterium
GGTCGTCCTGGACCTCTTTCGCCTTGGCGGCAATCTCCTCCTTGCTCAGGCCTCCTTCGACGGCCCGCTTGTACCAATCGGACTTGGGGTTGCGGTACAGGGCCAACTGCTCACCGCCCTCCCGGGAGCGGGTGGCCAGCGCTTCGAGCTTCTGCTGAATACCCACACGCTCGGCATCGACCGCCAGCAGGCGATCCAGGTCGCACGCGACCCGCTTGTCTTTGGCCGCCTGCTTGATCTCGTCTGGGTGCTGTCGGATGTATTTGATGTCGAGCATGGACCTACCCGTTCGGCTGGTTCCTGGTGTTCGTCGCACGATCGCGAGTTTGACTGCTTTTTGAGCAAACCGCCGCATCTGTCAAGAGGCGGAGTCACCGGGGTTTGTCACCGCCGGCCCGGCAAGCTACATTGCCCCGCATATGGCCTGCACCGTCGACGTCATCAGCATCGGCACGCTCAGTCGCAACCCTTTCTGGAGCGAACAGGGCACGGTTCGCCCGGCCCACGCCACCACGACCCTGATACGCGACGGCACGCTGTCCGTCCTGGTTGACCCTTCGCTGCCGCCCGAGCTGCTGGCCCACCGGCTGGACGAGCGGACCGGTCTCAAGCCCGGCCAGATCGACTCGGTCGTGCTGACCAACTTCCGCCCCGTTCACCGCCGGTCGCTGGAGCTGTTTGACGAAGCCACCTGGTGGATCGGTCCGGATGAACGGCAAGCGATAGCCAGCCACCTGAACGCCGCTCTAGAAGAGCACCGCCTGGCCGACCAGGACGATCAGGCACCGCCGCTGGAGATCGAGCAGGAACTGGCCCTGCTCGGCCGAACCGAAGCGGCGGGAGAACAGCTTTCGCCCAACGTCCACCTCTTCCCCAGCCCGGGTGCCTCTCCGGGATCGATCAGCCTGCTGATAGCCGGGGTCAAGACGGTGGTAGTGGCCGGCGACGCCATTCTGACGCGCGACCATTTCGAGAACGGGCGAGTCTTCGAGCGATCCGCCGATCCAACCAAGGCCCGCGAGTCCTTCGCTGACATCGTCGAGGTAGCGGAGATTATCGTACCCGGGCACGACAATCTCATCATGGTGACGTAGAAGCGGCCCCAGGCCCGTCGGCGCCTGCTCGGGGTTGCTCGGACGACTCGCCGGCGGTCCGAGAACGCAGGTGACGAGTGCCTCTGCGCCGGTTGGTCAATCCCTCACTGGATACTACAATCATCAGAGCGGGGACGGGGTGAAACCGGCGGCACGCCCGTTACGACGTGACCAGGCTGTGGGTAACGGTATGGACAACCGAGGCATCGCGCGACAGTTCGGTCTGATCTTCGCCTTCACCTTCGTGACCATCTTCGTGCTGCTCAAGGCGAACGTAGTCGAACACATAGCCTACGAGGCCGAGAAGGGCCGCATGCGGGCAGTGCGGCAGTCCGTGCCGACGCATGCCGAATTGGCCCGGAACACGCAGGCCGCCCGGGATGCCGCCCGACTGGTGATGCCCGCGGTGGTGTTCATAGAAGTCCAGTCCCTGTCGCTGCTGCGCTCGATCGCCCAGCGCCAAGGCGACGATGCGGCGACAAGCCAGCCGGCCGACGGCAATGAACAGAGTCCGATCGACGGACCCGGCTGGCTCGAGAGGCACCCCTGGGCCATCACCGGCGAAGGCAGCGGCTTCATCATCGACGCCGACCGAGGGCTGATTCTGACCAACAATCACGTAATCGACGGCGCAGACACCATAACCGTGCAGTTGCCTGACGGGCGCCGCTTCGAAGCCACCGTTCTGGGAGCTGACCCCGAGACTGACCTGGCGGTCATCGACATCGAC
>JANQGB010000485.1 GCA_028277545.1 Phycisphaerae bacterium
GATGTGCCGCCGGGTCCATGGTCCAACGCCCCGCAAACCGGCACGCGTCGGTTCTGCCCCGCCGAAGGAACCTTCGTTCGCTTGCCGCGCCCACACCGGCAGCGGCTCAGGTAGGGCGGAGGTGAAACTCGGCTTCATCCCAGTAGAGAAACGCGCGATGACCTCCACGGGCTCTGGTTTTTTTTGCACGCGGGCCTTCTGCCGCTTGGCCCGAGCAACGTCCTTGGGGTCCTGCCGGTGCTTGAGATCCAGCTTGAGACGCCCGTAGCAGTAGCGGAGGCGTTTGAGCGCATGGTAGACCGTCGAAGAGCTCACATCGACATGCCCCGTCCGCCGCATGTGCTCGGTCAACAGGTCCACCGGCCAGCGGGTGAAGGGATACCCCAGGTCGCGTCGCTAAGAACGACGATTCTCATGGTGCTGAACCCTCCGATGGCCTGCTTATCGGATGGCTTGCGTCCACGGGGCCCAACGCCGGACGTGCCTCAGAGCTTCTCCGCCAGGATCTCCGCGATGCGCGCCGCCGCCTTCCCGTCCCAAAGTTCGGGCACCTGGGGCTCGCGCCAGTCGCCGCCGATGACGTTGCGGTAGGTTTCGATGATCCTAGCCGGATCGGTGCCGACGATCTGGTTGGACCCCACCTCGACCGTGATCGGCCGCTCGGTGCTCTCCCGCATGGTGATGCAGGGAACCTTCAGGATGGAGGTCTCTTCCTGCAGGTGCCGATGCTCGACCGTAAAGCGCAGTACGCCCCGATCCGCGAGGAAATCCTCCGGGCCATCTCCGACGTTCTGGAGACGCAGCTCGTATCTAACGGTCATCCAGTACGTGAGTTAGAGTCGAAAGTGGCAACTTGGTGCGATTGTGCGGCGGCGGTGGGCGTCTCCAGCGGGACCGATGCGCTGCTGTGCAGTTTGATGGCGCTGGAGATCGGCCCGGGTGATGAGGTGATCACCACGCCGTTCACCTTCTTCGGCACGGCCGGGGCGATCTGGCGAGTGGGTGCCAAGCCCGTGTTCGTGGACATTACCCCGGACACGTTCAACATCGATCCGTCCCGAATCGAGTCGGCTATTACGGATAAGACGCGCGCCATACTCCCCGTCCACCTGTACGGTCAGATGGCGGACATGGAGGCGATCATGGCGATTGCCGAGCGCCATGGGCTGGCGGTAATCGAGGATTGCGCCCAGGCCATCGGCGCGGTCGGGAAGGGACGCAAGGCCGGGTCGGTCGGCACGGTCGGGTGCCTGAGCTTCTACCCCACCAAGGCCCTCGGCGCGATGGGTGACGGGGGGATGATCGCCACAGGCGACGCCGCTCTAGCCGAGAAGATATGCACGTTCAGGCTGCACGGGGAGACGGAGAAGTACCACCACAAGTACGTAGGCGGCAACTTCCGGTTGGACAGCGTCCAGGCGGCGGTGCTGATTATCAAGCTGCGCCACCTCGACAGTTGGATCCAGCGCCGACAGACCCACGCGGCCCGCTATGCGGAATGGCTCACGGACGTCGACGGTGTGGTCGCTCCGATCGCCCGCCCGGAGAACGTGCACACCTTTAACTACTACGTGATTCGCGTCCGCGACCGACGGAACGAGATGATGACCCACCTCGCCGATTGCGGCGTGTCCTCCGCCATCTACTATTCCCTGTGCCTGCATCAGCAAGAATGCTTCGCGGCGCTGAACCACGCCGCCGGCGATTTCCCCGAAAGCGAGCGCGCCGCCGACGGGGTGCTGGCGCTTCCGATTTACCCGGAGTTGAGTGAGGAACAGGTCGCTTACGTGGCGGAGTCGATCAAGGGGTTTGTGGCGTAGAGATGCACGGATCAGGAAACGTCCAACACCAACGACGCCAAACGGCAAGCCGACTTGATGATCGGTTTGCCGTTTGACGTCCGTTAACATTCTGACGTTTCGGGGTTTCGGAGTGATAGGGACAACGCATTCTCTTCAAGGGCCTTGGATGCCTCGCCCATCGCGTCTTCGCCCCGATTTGCCTGTGCAGGTTCAGTGGATGAACCGATAGAGTAAACTGGCCGTACTATAAGCTTACAGCTTTCAGCGGATGATTTTTATGCCGGGTTCCTGTGCAATCCCTGGCTTCGCTACGGTCCGCCTCGGGCCGCCGCCGGTTGCCTCGCGCAGGACATCGATTTGACCGGTGCAGGAGTTGCTCAATGCGAATAGGTTTGATCACCCTGTATTCCGAGGACAATCCAGGGCAGTTCTTCCAGTGCCTTGCCTCTCTGAATATGCTCCGCAGCCTGTTTCCGCAGGCGGAGGTGGAGATCCCCGACATCCAGCATTGGGAGCAGAATCCCGACCCGCGGAGCCGTCGTGACGCCCTATTCATGCCCTGGCGTAATGCTTGGCGGGTGCAGCGCCGGAAGAAATACGACCGGGCGCGGCGTGACAACTTCCCGATCCGCGGCCCGAAGCTGGTTACCCCCGACCCGGCCGAGGCCGCAAGGGCGATCGCCGAACGCCGGTACGACCTGCTCGTTGTCGGCAGCGACGCCGTGCTGTACCTGTGGGGCGAGAACGTCGTCAAGGACAACCTTCCCGCCCTGCACTGGCTGGCCGACGTGTCCGACACCCCCCGCGTCATGATGAGCTCGTGCAGCCACACGGTGCGGTTCGACCAGCTCAACGACTCCCAGCGGGAGATCATGAGCAAGGCGGTCAAGGCCTTCTCCTTCATGGGCGTTCGCGACCCGCTGACCAAGGAGCTGATCGCCGCCCTGGGCCCGGCCGAGGGCACGCCGCTGTGCGTGTCGCCCGATCCGACCTTCAGCTACGAGGTCGACCCGGCCGCGGGCAAGGCGATGATGGATCGCAAGGGCTACCGCAAGAACCGGCCTCTCTGCGGCCTGCGGCTGCCGTGGAAGAGCGCGTTCCACGAGTCGCTCGTCCGGTTGCTTCGCAAGGACTTCGACGTGGTGGGCCTCAGCGCCAACTATCGGGGCGTCAAGCCGTGGATGGAGGCCGGGCCGTTCGAGTGGAGCGGTTTCTTCCCCCAGGTGGACCTGCACGTGACCACCAGTTTCCACGAGACGATCTTCTGTCTCAAGCAGGGCGTCCCCGTCTATACGATCGAAGGAAACCCCTCGCGGTTCGATCCGCAGACGATGAAGTCGAAGGTATACTACGTGCACGAGGAGGTCGGAACATTAGCTGATCACTACTACAATCCCTTTGCCGGTGACCTTACGCCGGAGTCGGTCCATACGAAGATCCTTCAGACCTGGCAGGCCTTTGACGGTGACGCCGCCCGTACCGGTGCTAGCCGGATGGGTGATCAATACCTGGAGGTTGCCGCTCGGATGCGGGAGACGGTCGCGCCGCTGCTGGGCGCCACCGTCTGACGGAAGCGGAGCGGCTGAGGCTGCCAATGGAAACGGTCAATACCGTCGTCGACGCCAGGCTATGCACGGGCTGCGGTACGTGCGGCTGCGCCTGCCCTGCCGGCGCCATCGAGATGAGGGAAACTCCCGCCGGATTGCCCAGGCCGAAGGTCGACCCCCGGCGATGCACCGATTGCGGGCTTTGCCTGAAGGTGTGCAGCGGCGTGCAATACCACTTCGACCTGCCCGGCGATCTCGATTCGATCTTTTGCCCGCCCCCTCGCCGGGTCGTGTTGGCCTGGGCCACGGATCCGCAGATCCATGCGATCGGACAGAGCGGTGGGGTGGCAACGGCGCTGCTGACCTACTTGATGCAGCGCCAGCGTATCTCGCACGCGCTGGTGACGCAGATGGCCGCGGACGGTTCCTGCCGTCCCAACCCTTTCTTCGCCGACAGCCCGGCGCAACTGCTGGAATCGGTGGGCAGCAAGTACTGTCAGAACCCACTGAACTCCGCCCTGTCGAATTGGCCCGAGGATGCCCGAGGTGTTGCCGTGGTAGGGCTGCCTTGCCACGTGCACGGGCTGTGCAGCCTGCGGCACGTGCTTGCCAAGCGGTGGGGCGAGGCCTTCGAGCTGGTGATCGGCTTGTTCTGCCTCCAGGCGGGCAGTTATCTTGGTATCGAGTACCTCCTGCGGGCCCGGACGAAAGACAAGCCCGTCGCCCGGGTCTTCTTCCGGCGCAAGACCGCCGCCGGGCAGCGCGGCGCCCCCTGCATCGAATATGCCGACGGCGAGCGGGAGGACTTCCCGGAAGACTTCCGGTGGGAGTTCTTCAACGGTCGGTTCGCCCCCCTGCGATGCCGGTTCTGCTTCGACCAGGTGAACCGGATGAGCGATCTGGCCCTGGGCGACCCCAACGGCTTCCCCGAGGAGGTGGTCGCCAAGGGCAGGAACCTCGTTGCCGTCTACACCGAGCGCGGCGAGCAGGCGCTGGAGCAGGCGCGGCGGGACGGGGCGATCGAGTTGGAGGAGGCTGACTGCGAGCAGATGTGGAAGGGCCAGCTGCTGCTGAGCCACCGCAAGGTGCGGGTGCTGAACGCCTACACCCGGTGGAAGCAGCTCGGACGGGCCGTGCCGGACGTTCCGGCGCTTCGGGAGGCGCCTCCAGTCCCGCCGGGCTTGGCGACTAGGCTGACGATGGACTACTTGTGGCGGCAGGAGGCCGTCGCCACCCGCGAGCGGGCGTACCGACGCGCCGTTCGCTGGAATTACTGGCTTAAACGTTACGCGGGCCTGAGAGGGTGGTTGTCGGGATGGATCCAGCGACGACGTCACTAAGCAGCCCGTAAAAAGGTGATCCGTACTCCTCAATCTTTGTTGCAGGCCGTTTAGGAGTCCGGAAAGAGGACGGAGATGAAGAGAGTATTGTTTGTGTTCGGGACGAGGCCCGAGGCCATCAAGCTCTGCCCGGTCGTGCTGCACATGCAGCAGCGCCCCGAGGAGTTCGACGCGCGCGTCTGCGTGACGGCGCAGCACCGGGAGATGCTCGACCAGGTCCTGAAGCTGTTCCAGGTCCAGCCTCAAGTCGATCTGAACCTGATGAAGCCTGGTCAGAGCCTGTTCGAGCTGACGGCCAATGTGGTCCGCGCCATGGAGCCGGTGCTGAAACAGGAGCGGCCTGACTGGGTGATCGTTCAGGGCGACACGACGACGGTCTGGACAGCGGCGCTGTCGGCCTTCTACGACGAGATTCTAGTCGGCCACGTCGAGGCCGGGCTGAGAACCTTCGACAAGCGCCAGCCGTTTCCGGAGGAGATCAACCGCCGGATCTGCACGCAGTTGGCGGATTTGCACTTCGCCCCGACAGATCGAAGCCGGCAGAACCTCCTCGACGAGAAGGTCCGGCCCGATCGGATCGTCGTAACAGGCAACACCGTCATTGACGCCCTGCTGTGGGTGGTCGACAACATCGAGAATGTTTCCTCGCCCGAGGTACGACGGATACGCCGGTGGTGCGAGGAGACCTTCGGCGACGACAAGATGGTCCTGGTGACCGGGCACCGGCGCGAGAGTTTCGGCGAGGGGTTCGAGAACATCTGCGGGGCGATCGCGTCATTGGCGGATCGATATGCCGACGTGCACTGGGTGTACCCGGTTCACCTGAACCCCAGGGTGCAGGAGCCGGTGCGCCGTATCCTCTCGGGCCGTGTGAACGTTCACCTGATCGACCCGCTGCCCTACGCGCCGTTCGCCTGGCTGATGAAGCGGGCGACGCTGATCCTGACTGACTCGGGCGGCATTCAGGAAGAGGCCCCCAGTCTGGGCAAGCGGGTGCTGGTGATGCGCAACACCACCGAGCGCCCCGAGGGCGTCGATGTCGGATGCGTCAAGCTCGTGGGCAACACCCGGGACGGGATCGTCTCTGGGGTCGTCGACCTTCTCGACAATCCCCAGAGCCTCGTTCAGGAGATCGCTAACCCTTACGGAGACGGCCAGGCCAGCGCTCGCATTGCCGATGCCATCCTGGCCTACAAAGACTGATCCTGAAGGAGCGTCTCGTGAAGATCCTGATCGTCACGCAACAGCGAATCCCGCATACGGGCGGATTGAGTACGCATGTCGAATTCCTTATGTCCGGCCTGCGGGGCCTGGGACATCGGGTGGAGTTGATCCAGGGTGGCCGGACCACTCCGTCCAAGGGGTCGCGCCTGCTGAGGATGGCCACGTCGCTGGGCAACCGCGACCGCTACCGGGAGAAGATAATGTCGGCAGTGATCGACCGGCTTGGATCGCTGTTCCGGCAGCAGATGGAGGCGTTTCAGCCGGACGTGGTCCATTGCCACGATGTGTATGCCTCCACGGCGGTGGCGGGCGCGTTGGGCGAGCGCGGGATCCCTTTCGTCGACACGGTTCACGGCCCGGCCCTGTACGAGGCCCGAATGGGCCTGGGTGATGGTTATGATTGCTACTACGAGTTCATCACGCGGTGCGAGCATCGCGCGTTCGAAGTGGCCGACCGCCTCATCGCCGTCGACAGCGGTCAGGCCGGGATCCTCACCGACGACTACGGTGTGGATGTCGGGAAGATCGTTGTCATCTATAATTGCGTGGATGTCGAGTTGGTGCGTGAGTTGGCGACAGGTGGACTGGACTTATCCCACGTGCCCGACGGCCCCTTCTTCATCGTGCCGCGGCGTCTGGTGGAGAAGACGGGTGTACGATACGCCATCGAAGCGATGCAGCACGTGGGGCATGAGACTCACATGGTGATCTGCGGGCAGGGGCCGTTACGCAGCGAACTCGAGACGCTCGCGGCGCAACTAGGCCTTGCCGGGCGGATTCACTTCCTCGGACCTTTGTCGCGCGAGAAGCTCATGCCCCTGTTCGCCCACTCCGTCGCCGTCATCGTGCCGTCGGTGCCGGCGTCGGGGGTGATCGAGGCGACGTCCTTGGCCGTCACCGAGGCCATGGCGGCGGGCACCGTCCCGGTCGCCTCCGGGATTGGCGGGTTGGCCGAGCTCATAGACGATGGAGAGACGGGCCTGCTTGTCCCGCCTGCCGACGCCCAAGCGTTGGGTGAGGCTTTGGATCGCCTGGTGGGCGATTCCGGCCTGCGAGATCAACTGGTGCGCGACGGCACAACCAAAGTCGAAACGGACTACTCCACCGCGGCGTGGTTGCAGCGCATCCTCGACGTGTATCGGCAGGCGGGAGCGCGTGAGTAGACGATGAATTTTCTGCGTAAGGGCATTCTGGTCTCCGGTGGACAGATGTTCGGGATCTTCCTGAACATGCTGGTGGGGATGCTTTTTTCCCGCGCGCTGGGTACGAACGGAATGGGGCAGTATGAGCTGTTCCGCTCGACGGCGGTAATCGGGGCGACCATTGGCGCCTTGGGTCTCGGCAGCGCCTCAATCTACTTCCTCAACACGCTGGGCCGGGACCGCCGGCAGATCACAACGGTGTCATTTCGGATAGCGGTTGTCATGGGGTGCGCTCTGGCGGTGGTGCTGGGCGTGATCATCGCTTCCAACCCGGATTATTTCGGCGACGTGCCGCTGTCGACCCTGGTGCCCTTTGTCCTCGGGGTGGGGGGCTTCGTGTCGACCCAGATCCTCCGGCAGATCCTGGTGGCCCACCTGGCGGGGCGAAAGCTGGTGGCGGCGGATTTGACCAACCGCGTGGTTCTGCTGATAGGCGGTGGGCTGTTGTGCCTGGGGCGCTGGCTGACTCCAGCCCTGGCCATCACCGTCTTCGCCTGCGGACATATGGCGGCGACGGTCCTGTTGGTCACCATGCTCCGCCGTGATATCGATTTGGGCATGTCGGTTCACTGGAAACTGTTCAGACAGTTGGTGGGGTATGGCCTGAAGCTCGCAGCCGCCAACGTGATCTTCCTGCTCTGTGCGCATACGACGGTTTTCCTGTTGCGTTACCTCCGAAAGGGAGACTTCGGGGCCGTTGGGTTGTATTCCCGCGCCGTCGCTGTCGCCGCGTTGGTGAGCATCGTCTACCAGAGCATCACCCCTCTGATTTTCTCCCGGCTGACCAAGGCGGAACTGCCCGCGCGGACCCGCTTGGCCGAGCGGGTGGGTCGGCTGGGGACGAGCTTCTGTATTCTCAGCTTCATCGCTCTGCAGTTTGTGGCTAAGTACGTGATCCTGCTGCTGTACGGCGAGGCGTTCCTTGGGGCTGTTGCTCCCCTTCGCATCCTCGCGTTTTCCCTGGTGTTGCTTCCTCTTCTCGGTGCGGTCAACTCGTTGCTTGCCAGCGACGGTAAGGCCCTGACGACCGCGTACATCCTGGCCGGGGCATTCGCTGTTGTGGTCACAGTGGTGCTGATTGCGGTTCCGCGGCTGGGCATTGCGGGCGCAGCGGTGGGGGCCTTGTGTGGCAACCTGTTCAGCGTGACGGTTGGCTTGGCGGTTTGCGCCAAGCTCTACGGTCTGAGGCCGTTGCAGATGATCGGGTTGCGCCCCTACGATATCGCCTATGTGCGCGATGCCCTCCGGAGCAAACGCTCCGGCCTTGACGGCGTCGACAGCGCCCCGGTAACGCAAGACCCGGTAGAAACGGACGATGATTTTCGGGCATTCGATGATGGCTGCGAAGTGGAGCGATGATCGTGTTACCGAGGAGACGGGCAGCGCGGATCGACACGCACAGCCGGCCCGTCTGCAAGCGAACGCCACAAACCCTTCGGACTTGACATAACGAACCTCATGTCGACTGGCCAGACTCATGAATGGACTGATACCCCCGCCACCCGGCGAGTGCGGGTTGGCTTCCTGATGGACGGCAGCGAATCCTATGGTGTGCGCTCCTACCTTTGCGGCCTGATGAGCAGCCTGGATCGCCGACAGGTGGAGGTGCTGGGCGTGTTTATGGGACGCGGGCGGGGCTGGGATGACCTTGTCCGGGAGTGCGATGAGGTGATCGAACTCGGCTTGGGTTGTCTCCTGCCGATCACCCGGCCTGACCGGTCCCGTTACGACATCCGGAACCTGCTCTATAAGTTGTGGATCTTCCTGCGATCGGTTCCGAAGCTGTCGGGCGCGATCCGCCGCCACCGTATCGACGTGATCGACGTGAACATGTACCCAATGCATTGGATCGCAGCCCTGGCAGGCAAAATTACGGGCCGTGGGTGTGTGGCCCATTGGCACGGACCGTTCATCCAGACCGGTATGCAGGGTAGAATGGCGGCCTGGATGCTGGGCCGTCTCTGCTCGGCCGTTCCCTGCATCTCTTCCTTCGTGATGGAGTCGCTACCCGATCGGGCCAGGAGCAATGCGTCCGTTGTCTACAACGGCGTTGACACTCGAGCCATCGCGACACAGCAGGTTTCCGGCGAGCTTCGCGGGCGGTGCGGCATTGGGCCCGATGTCCCGTTGGTGGCCATGCCGGGGGCGATTGCCCCGCGGAAAGGCCACGAGGTCTTCATTCAGGCCGTCGCCGAAGTCGCCAAGACTCATCCTGATGCGGTCTTCGGCATCTACGGCACGGAAACCGCGCAGCTCAAG
>JANQGB010000608.1 GCA_028277545.1 Phycisphaerae bacterium
CGGCAAGCTGCGATGGCATCTTCATCATGGGCTACGCCTTCTACGGCAGTTGGAGTTCGTCCACCGGCCCGAACGCTCCGCTGACCGGCGGCAGCTACAATATCACCGACACCGTCCTCGACCAGTACGGCGCGGTTACGCAATCCAATCCGGAGAAGCTCATCCTGGGCCTGCCCTACTACGGCCACCACTGGACAACGACGTCGTCAGCCGCCCGCTCGTCGGTGATCAGCTTTGTGTCGTCGACCCGGTTCTACAACGACCAGCCGGACTCTGAGACCTATGGCCTGCTGTGGGACAGCCTGTCACAGACGCCCTGGTACCGCTGGCAGAGTGGCTCCACCTGGCACCAGGTCTGGTTCGACAATGCCACCAGCCTGGGTCTCAAGTACGACCTGGCCAAGAACCACGACCTGCAGGGCGTGGGCATGTGGGCCCTGGGCTACGACGGCGCCCGCGACGAATTGTGGGACGTGCTGGACGAAAAGTACGGCGGCTGCTACACCGCCTTCGACTTCGACAATGACGGCGACCTGGACGCCGACGACACCGCCTACTTCGGCTTCTGCTTGCAGGGCCCCGGCGCCGCTTTCGCCCCCGGACATTTCTGCCTGGCGGGCGATGGCGACGAGGACGCCGACGTGGACCTCGACGACTTCGCGATCTTACAGCAGCTGTTTGCCCCGTAACGAGCGGGGCGGCGCCGCCTACCCTACCGGGTTCACCACCCGCCCCACAAACAGCAGGCTGCCGGTCTGGTTGTGGCGGATGACGAAGACGAAGGGATGGTCAGCCCGGAACGTCGGTGGCATCGCGGTGCGCTTCATGACCACCCCGGTAGCCGCCGCCGCTTCGGTGCCCTGCTCATCGACGCTTACAAACGCCTTGTGAACCACGTTCGAGATGAACAGGGTGCGGGTGCCGTCGATCCCGGAGAAGTCCGCCGCCGACCCGAACGCGTCGGTCATGCCCATGGCCGCCAGCACTTCAGCCAACTCGAACTCAGCCGTCAACTCGAAGCGTGGCAGGAATACCATTACCTCACGCTCGCGCATGGTCTCCAGCCAGCGGTCGATTCTCTCCGCCGTCAGCGACGCCTCCAACTCGTTGAGGCCGTCGACCTCCCTGGGCAGCAGGACGACCATCGACAGGTCACCCCCCTCATAGGGCAGCTCGAGTAGCTGCACCCCGCCCGCCCCGCCAATACGAAACTGACCCTTCTGCCGCATCATGGGCACCTCTACCTGCTTGCCCGGGCCGACGGTAAAGGGTGCCTCAGCGGACTTCGCGGCATCGAACTGGTACTTCCAGGTACCTTTGAAGTATATGGCATTGGTCAGCACCAGCCGGGTGGCAGCGTCGACCACGCCCGGCTTGAGCAGGTCCTTGATCCTGCCCTCGGTCTGCCGCTCTATCCAGCCGTTGATGGTCTGGCGGGCGTGCTCGGCCGCGGTGCGGAAGTCCACCTCGTTCGGTCCGGCACCGTAATTCGCCCTGGCCAACTCCAGGAACGTCTCCAGCAGCGTCATGCCCTGCTGTACCCACAGAGCATTCGCCACGCTTAGTTGATAGGGCCGGTCATCCCTCTCGCCCAGCCAGTCTTTCTGAAGCGTGCCGAAAGCAGCGTGCAACCGGTCCGGCGGCAGGTCGAAGCGCAGCACGTCGGCCATCTGTGACGCGGTCTGCCCCCGGGCACCGCCGTAGGTCATGGCCAAGGCCGTCGAGACGCTGACCGGCGAGAAGAACAGGTTGCCATCGCCGCCCTTGATCTGAGCATAGAGCGATAGCGCGAAGTCATTATTGCCACCTATCAGAGCCACGGTGTCTTCATCGATTTCCGCGGCCCCGGCCAGCGGAATCAACGTGGACCCCGCGGCAAGCAGCACTGCTCCGAATCCGCGATGGCGTTTCATGGTGCACCCCACTATTCTCAGGCCGTCAGGCCGGCCGCTTTCAACACGCTGGACAGGCCTGCGGCATCCGTCTCGTCGAACGATCCGACCTCGTAGCTGTCCAGATCGAGCACGCCCCAGCATTGGCCGCCTTCCTCGAACAACGGCACGACCACCTCCGAGCGGTCGCGCGGGTCGCAGGCGATGTATCCCTCACCCAGGTCGGCCACGTCGCGCACCACCATCACCTGCCCGCTGCTGAACGACTGCCCGCAGGCCCCGTGCAGCCCGATAGGCGAGCAGGCCGGCTTGTCCCGGCGGGGGCCCAGCAGCAGTTCATCACCACCCTGGTGTACGTAGAACCCCACCCAGGATACGCCCGCACCCCGCAAGTGGTCCCACAGTACATCGGCTACCGCCTGCATCCGGTCCTCCCGCTCGCCATCCAGCGCGGCCACCTTGCGGGCCATCTCATCGTACGGACGATTCATGACGCTCTCTTCTTAGATGCCAAAACCCCAGGCTATACTGTCAGAACTTGTGGACGGAGCCTACGCCCCGAGGGCGCAGACCGCAAGTCGTTGCACGCTCCGCCCGTCAGCGTGTACAGTCTGTGGTCTTGGCAGAAGAGTAACACCTATTGCAGGAGATCCACTTCCATGCGCAAGCAGATTCTGACGTTGGCGGTCGTAGTCACGGTCTGGGCCTCTCCGGCTTGCGCCCAGCCCTCGCCAACCTGGACCCAGCTATCCCTGTCCACCTGCCGGGTGGGCGAATTCCTGGCCAGCAATCCCGCCAGCGACGGCAGGGGCGTCGTCATCGCCATCCTGGACACCGGCGTCGACCCGTCCATCCCCGGCCTGACCCTCACACCCGACGGCCAGGTGAAGGTCGTCGACGTGCAGGACTGCACCGATCAGGGCGACGTCGAGCTGCACCGCGTTCGGCTGGACCCGGCCGACGGAACGCTGGTGGACTACAACGACGAGGGAGCACCGATTCACTACACGCTGCCCGATCTGCCGGCAGGCGGCGGCGAAGAGCGACGCTTCTGGTTCGGGTTCTTCGATGAAAAGAAATTCATCAACTCCGACGTCCCGGACCTTAACGACAATGGTGCAACGGACGACAGGTTCCCGCTCATGGTCACCGCCCTGGCCGGCGACGGGGACGACCAGGCGGTGTGTTACGTCGACACCGACCTGGACCGCGACTTTGCCGACGAGAAGCCCCTGCGCTCCTACCGCCTGAACTACGACACCTTCAACCTGCACCGCAAGAAACCGGAAGAGCAGATAGTCCCGGTCACCTTCGCCATCAACATCTTCCTGCGGCAGTCCCGGATCAGCGTTCATTACGACGACGGCGCCCACGGCACGCATGTGGCCGGCATTGCCGCGGGATATCGCATCAACAACCAGGAGGGATTCAACGGCGTCGCCCCGGGTGCCAAGTTGATGAGCCTGAAGATAGGGCAGAACGCCGAGGGTGGCGTTACCACTACCGACAGCGTCAAGAAGGCCCTCGAATATGCCGGGCGGTACGCTCGCCAGCACGGCGTTCCCGTGGTCTGCAACATGTCCTATGGCGTGGAATCGGTCATCGAGGGCAACTCGGACATCGATGAGTGGATGGACGAGTACCTGGCCGCCAACCCCTACTTGGTCTTCTGCACTTCGGCGGGCAACGAGGGACCGGGCTTGTCCTCGGTGGGCACGCCGGCGGCCGCCAACCAGGTGATCAGCGTGGCGGCCATGCTGGCCACCGACTCCGCCCGTGAGGTTATGGGCATGACCATGAGCGATCCGGCAATAACCGTCTTCAGTTCGCGCGGCGGCGAGCTGGACAAGCCCGACCTGGCAGCGCCCGGCTGGTGCACCTCTACTGTGCCTCGCTGGGTCACGCGGGGCGACTACTGGGCGGGCACCAGCATGGCCAGTCCTTACGCGGCCGGGTTGGCCGCTAACCTGATCAGTCACTCGCTGGCCAAGGATCCGGACCTGCCGGTTCGGGCCTGCGACGTGCGCCGGGCGCTCTGCCTGGCTGGCAAGCCGGTGACCGGCGCTACCGTGTTGGATGCGGGTTACGGTTGTCCAGACCTGCCATCGGCCGCCAGGCTGATCGAGCAGCTGGTCCCCGCCACCACCGACGATCCGGTGCTGGGCTACGACATTTCCACGCCCTGCCCGCACGGCCACAAGGGACGCGCTCGGGCCGCCTACTGGCGTGGAACCTGGTTCCCGGACCAGGATCGCCGGGCCTTCACCATCAAGCCGATCTTCGGCCCCGGCACCGATGCCGCGGCCAGGACCGCCTTCGTTCGCAAGTTCGAACTGCGCACCGACGTGCCCTGGCTTGGTGTTCCCCAGCGAGAGGTTTACCTGCGCAGCGAGCAGTCTGCCCGTGTGTACGTGGAATACGATGCCAGCCAACTGACAGAGGTAGGCACTCACATCGGGATTGTCGAAGCGGTACACGACGGCCAGGTTGCCTTCCGGCTGATTAACACGGTGGTGGTGCCCTACCGCTTCACTTCAGAGCCGGAATTTCAGCGGTCCTTCAAGAACCGGACGGTGGCCGGCTGGACCGTGGATAGGTACTTCGTGGCCGTCCCGCCGGGTGCCAGTGCCATGCACGTGAAGCTGTCCGCCCCGGAGGGCGAGGAGTCCAAGGCCAGCATCGAGCGCATCTTCCGGCCGACCGGCGAACAGCACCGCGTGCGCAGCCGAAGGCTGGACACTGCTGCGGGCAAGCGCGAGGTGGACGAGACCTTCACCCACAATCTCCAACCGGGCGTGTGGGAAATCGACGTCGTGGCCGACCGGCCTGACAAGCAATGGCCATACGATCTGACCGTGCGCTTCGCCGGACTGCAGGCCGATCCCGACGCCATCACCGAACTCGACCAGGACCTGGCCATTACCAACATGTTCGACCGCCCGGTGCCCGCCTCCTGCGATGGCAGAATCGAGGGCTTCCGCATGCACAAGGAGGACCAGTTCAAGGGGCTCAAGGACGAACTGACCTACTCGGTGAGCCTGGACGAGAATTACGACCGCATCCGCCTCGACCTGGAGATGACTCCCGAAGCCTACGCCACCACCACCGATATCGGCGTCGCCGTCGAGTCCGACGGCGAGGCCATCTACAGCAGCGCCTTCAGCAACCGGACCGTCAAGGCCACGGTGCCCTCCGGCGGCGCGAAGTCGCTGAAGGTCGTGATACGCAGCGGTTTCGCCGTCTCGGACGATCAGCGGGAGACGCCCATTACGGTGAACATCGACCGCCTGCTGGCCACCCCGGTGCCGATCGAAGTCACCCGGGACGGGTCGTCCAGCATCGACTTCGTCCCCGGCGTGCCCATCGGCCTGGAACTCGAGACCGGCGGCGACCTGCCCGAAGCCCCCGACGGCACCAGCCCAGTAGGCTACCTGCGCGTCCGCGAGCGTTCCAGCGAGAACGAAGTACTCCGCATCCCCGTAGACATAGAAGACTGAGACGCCAGACCAAAGACGTCATCCGGGTGGCACTACACGGGTGCCGGGTGCCCCATCCCTTGCGAAGCAAGGGGTGGGGAATAACCACCGTGCCAACTCAGAAGAGCGAATCACCTCCATCCCAGTCCATCACCAGAGACGAGCGATCATCCAGCTCATAGAACCGGTAGCTGCTCCATCGCCAATCCTCCGGCCGGTCAACTAACCCCCGCGTCACCGGATTGGCATGGCAGTAATCCAACTTGGCACGCAAGGTCGAGATATTGGTGACATTGAAGTCAATGCCGCGAGTCGTCCAGATGGGTTTGTGGTCGGTATGCGCAGTCGCCCAGCGATCCAGGCCAGGGTGTCCTAATGAGCGGCGTCTGCCCCACACCCCTCGCAGAGCGCGCTTAACGTTCATACCCACGGAGGTCTTGAGCGACTGAAGAACGCCCGAAATTGGAATGACGTCGCTGTCGTCGGATCGCTGTGGCAGGACGAGCCAGTGCACATGTTCGGGCATGATGACGAAGCCGATCCAGCGGAACCCCAGCCGCCCGCGAGAGCGCCTCATGGAGTCGGCAACCGCGTCGCGGATATCCGGCGTGCCGAAGAACGGCAAACGCCGGTGACAGGATACGGTGAGGAAATGCACATGCCCGGGCTCGTCGTAGCGGTGGAGACTGGTGGGCATGCAGCTGCCTCGCTCCGGATGCTGCCGAGGTAGAAACGCCGCCCCTGGTTGGCGTCTTTCCCCACCCCTTGCTGCGCAAGGGATGGAGCACCCAAATACTCCTGCATCCTGTCTCCTGCCTCCTGTATTCTGCCTCCCCTATCCCACCCCAAGCGTCCTGACCAGGAACGCCCACTCGTCGGCGACCTCCTCGATTATCTTCGCGGTGGGCTTGCCTCCACCGTGTCCGGCCTTGGTCTCTATACGGATGATCACCGGCGCAGTACCCCCTTGCGCCTCCTGGATGGCCGCGGCGAACTTGAAGCTGTGAGCCGGCACCACGCGGTCATCGTGGTCGGCCGTAGTCAGCATGCAGGCCGGGTAGTGCGTACCCTGCTCGAGGTTGTGCAGCGGCGAATAGGCGTAGAGGGCCTTGAACTCCTCCGGGTCATCAGGCGAGCCGTAATCGCTGACCCAGGCCCAGCCGATGGTGAACTTCGAGAACCTTAGCATATCCAACACGCCGACAGCGGGCAGCACGGCACCAAACAGGTCCGGGCGCTGGATCATGCAGGCGGCCACCAGCAATCCGCCGTTACTGCCGCCGGCGATGCCAAGCTTCTCCGGCCTGGTATAGCCGTTGTCAATCAGCCACTCCGCCGCCGCAATGAAGTCATCGAACACGTTCTGCCGCTTGAGGCGCATACCCGCCACGTGCCACTCCCGGCCATACTCCCCGCCGCCCCGGATGTTGGCGGTGGCGCAGACCCCGCCCATCTCCATCCAGACCAGCTTGGCTACGCTGAACCGGGGCAACAGCGGAACGTTGAAACCGCCGTACCCGTACAGGTACGTCGGGTTGTTACCGTCCAGCGTAATCCCCTTCTTGTGAGTGATGAACATCGGCACCCGCGTACCGTCCTTGCTGTGATAGAACACCTGCTTGGTTACATACAGGTCGGGGTCGAAGTCCACCTGCGGCCGGCGGAAGACAGTGCTCTCCTCGGTATCCATGTCGTAACGATATACCGTGCTGGGCACCCCGAAGCTGGTGTAGGAGTAGAACGTCTCCGTCTCGTGCCGCTTGCCGCCGAAACCGCCCGCCCGGCCCAGCCCGGGAAGCTCGACCTCTCGGACCAGTCGCCCGGCCTTGTCAAACATCTTGATCTGCGTGTGAGCGTCGGCCAGGTAGTTGGCCACGAACTTGCGGCCCAGCAGGTTGACCGACACCAAAGTCTCCCGCGCTTGGGGTACGACTTCGCGCCAGCTCGATTTGGCCGGACTGTTGATGTCGATGGCAATGACCCGACCGCGCGGAGCGTCTGCGTCCGTGCGGAAGAAGAACACCGGCCCCACGTTGTCGATGAACGAGTATTCCGCGTCGAAGTCCTTGAGCAGCTCAACTACCTGGGCATCGCTGTCCTCCAGGTCCTTGTAGAACACGCAGTTCTCTCGCTTGGTGCCCTGGTCCACTCTTATGATCAAGTACCGCCCGTCATCCGTGACCGAGCCGGAAAAGCCCCACTCCTTCTGATCGGGGCGCTCGTAAACCAGGATGTCCTCTGCCTGGGGCGTGCCCAGCTGGTGGTAGTAGAGCTTCTGGTAGTAGTTGACGCCCTCGTATTCGGTGCCCTCTTCGGGTGGATCGTAGGCACTGTAGAAGAACCCCGCGCTGTCCAGACTCCAGGAGGCGCTCGAGAACTTGACCCATTCGATGTGATCAGGCAGGTCCTCACCGGTCGCAATGTCGCGGACGAACCACTCCTGCCAGTCTGATCCTGCTGACGACAGCCCGTAAGCCATCAACCTGCCGTCTTTGCTGATCGAGTAGCCCGACAGCGAGACCGTGCCGTCTTCAGACAGCTTGTTGGGATCGAGCAGCACCCGCGGCTCCTCGCCCAAAGACCGCATGGTATAAAGCACAAACTGGTTTTGCAGGCCGTCGTTCTTGCGGAAGAAGTAACGCCCCCCCTCTTTGAACGGGACTCCGTACTTCTCGTAATCCCAGAGTTTGGTGATGCGCTCGCGGATCTTCTGCCTGGCGGGAATCTGCTCCAGGTAACCAAAGGTAACCTCGTTCTGCGCTTCAACCCAGGCCCGTGTTTCCTCCGAGTCCGGGTCCTCCAGCCAGCGGTACGGATCCGCTACCTGGACGCCATGGTATACATCCACCTGGTCACACTTCCTGGTCTCGGGGTAGACCAGCGGCCCTTCGGGGTAGGTTACGGTCGTCTTGCAGCCGGCCAGAACGAGCAGTGCGAGGGTCAGAACCGTGAGCTTCCTGAGTGCGGTCATCGAGATCTCCTCCAGTTCGGTGCTGGTGATTGGTCCGCTGCCAGGGGGCCGATAGTGTGCACGAACGCCACCCCCAAGCGGGACCGTGTGTAAGAGTAGGGGATGCCGGCGTCAAGTCCGTGTGGACGCCCTTCGCGCCGGCCTTGCGCCAGGCCAGCGCCAGTGGAGCAAAGCTGCAAGAAAATACAGAATGCCAGGCAACGGGCGCGAAATCGACCCACCGGCAGCGTATCAGGGGCGACCGACAGAGAGTCGGTCCGAGTGTGGCCAAGCATGTTTGCAGCAGATGGAGAACCAGCAATGATTCGTCCCCTGAACACCTACCTCTTAGTTATAGTGCTGACCGGCCTGTCCTGGAGTTCCTGGGCAGCCGCCGAGCCAGCGGCGGCCGCCCCTCCGCCCGCACCGGGCGAGCTGCTGGATCTGGACTTTCCCGGTGGTACGCTGGGCGACTACGTCGAAGCCCTCCGCCAGGTGGCCGTCGACGTGAATGTAGTGCTGGCTACGCCCGAGGTACGGGATCTGCCCGTGCCGCCGATCCGGCTGAACTCGGTGGCCGTCGGTGCGGCCGTTCGGGTGGTGGAGGGCGAGATCCATCTCGACGGGCGGTCCGGCCTGGTCATCGTGGCCAATGAGATCCAGGTTACCGGACCAAACCAGAAGCCGGTGTTCCGGATTTCGACCCACAGGCGGGGTCGCCCCTCCTCAGCGGAAGTCCACGTCTGGAGTGTGGCCGCTCTGCTGTCCCAGGACGTCAAGGCCGAAGCAATTCTGACCGCAGTCGAGACCTCCCTCGAACTGATGGGCGGCGAGCACGCGCAGTCGCAGGTCCGCTTCCACCAGGACACCGGCGTGCTGATCGCCTACGGCGAACGGCAACACCTCTCCGCGATCGACCACGTCGTTGACGGCATGCACGAGGCCGCCGCCGAACGCAAGGCCGCCGACCGGATGGCCGCCGAGAGCCAGCGACAGAGCCAGCAACTGCACGACCTCAAGAAGAAGTGCGTTAGTCTGGAAAAGGCACGCACCGCACTCGAACAAGAACGCGAGGCTCTTCTTGGCCAGCTTCGCCAGTATGAGTTGAAGATCGTCCAGCTCGAGGGTCAGCGGGACAAGGCTGGGCAGAAATAGCGCCGGATCCCCGGTTGAGTGGTCTTGGCAGGGCGGACAGGTTCTTGAACGGCTCGATCCAGGAACTCACTTCGGCGGTCGCCTCGGGTGATACCGAGGCGTTCGCCACGCTATACCGCAGCCGGTTCGACCAGATGTACGCCACTGCCAGACGGGCCACCGGTCGGGACGAGTCGTTCTGCCTCGACGTGGTGCAGGATGCCATGGTGCGCGTGATTCGCTCGATCAAGCCGATGGACTCGGAACAGCGCTTGCGGGCCTGGCTGCGAGTAGTCGTGCAGTCCTGCGCCTACGACCACCTTCGCAAAGAGGCCCGCCTACGCCGTCGCGAGCAGGCCTCCGCCGAGGCCGTCGATGCGATAGCCCCGGACGACGACCTGGCCGAGAAGCTGGACTGGCTCCGGCAGGAGCTGACCAACCTGGACGATCGGCAGGCCCAGTTGCTGGTCATGCGCTATCGCCTGGGTTGGACCCTCCAGCGGATTGCGGCCGCCCTGGGCCTTTCGCCCGGAGCGGTAGACGGACGACT
>JANQGB010000615.1 GCA_028277545.1 Phycisphaerae bacterium
CACCAACACCGACACCGCCGCCGCTACCGCCGCCGGCAGGGCCCACCAGGCCCGCCCGTGACGCGTGCTCCGTGCGGGGACCGTCGCCGGCAGGTCAGCCAGGGCAACGGAGAGTTCGTTGTCGGTGCCGACCGCCTCGACCAGCGCCGCCGACGCCGCCTCGTCGATCTGCTGATACGAGTCCAGCAGGTCGCGCGCTTCCGGTGAGCGCATCAGCTCCCGGTCCAACTCCAGTTGTTCGTCCGCCGTCAGCTCGCCGTCCAGCCGGCGGACGATCAACCGTTCAATTCTTTCATTCACCCTTGACATGGCTCGCTCACACCTTGCCGGAAAGGGCCTCTCGAAGCAGCTGGCGGGCCCGCACCAGCCTGGTTTCCACGGTGGCAGTCGGCAGGTTCATGGTCTCTGCGATCTGCCGGTAGCTCCACCCCTCCACGTGCCTCAGTACAAAAGGCTCCCGATACAGAGCCGGCAGCCCCTGCACTGCCTGCAACACCGCCTGCTTTGTCTCCCGAGCCACCATTTGCCGCTCGGGCGTCTGTTGCACTGGTTCGGACGGCGCCTCACCCGCTCGCTGGGCCAGTCGCTTCCTCCGGGTGTGGTCGCGACCGGCGTTGATGGCCGCGTTGCGGGCCAGCCGATACATCCAGGGTCGCCACTGGCTCACGTCCCGCAGGTCACAGGCTCGGTGCCAGACGGTTTGCCAGACCTGCTGAACGACGTCGTCCACCCGGTCGCGCGACGACGACTCACCCAGGACGCCGAAGACCACGCCGCGTACCCACCGACTGTTGCGGCGCACGAGACCCTCGAATACGGATCGATCACCCGCGCGTATGGACTCGATCGCCGCGTCCTCGGAATCGAACTGGGCTGTCAATGCCATCGACATCGTCACCAATAGAGACGCCCCGTCTCCCGGGACCCTGTCAGAACAGTGGCGGAATTTGTGCTTTTTAGCCGTTTGGGGCCCACCGTTGCGGATTCTGAGCCTCGTCGTCTACAATCGCGGCGCTCGGCCCAGGCCGGCGTAACGAAACCGGACAGCAGCCCATAATGCGCCAGGAGCGCTCCGCTGTCGATCTCCAGGAGCACGACATGCGATTTCTCAAGGAACTCACCGAGACTCCCGGCATTCCCGGCCGCGAGGAACGAGTTCGCGACCTGATCATCAAACGGACCAAGTCTCTCTTCGACGATCATCGGGTCGATCCGATGGGAAACCTGATCTGCCGCAAGGCGGCCGGTCGCAAACCGCGCCCCGGCAAGACCAGGCAGAGCGTCATGCTGGCCTGTCACATTGACGAGATCGGCTTCTACGTCAAGTTCGTGGACCGGGAAGGTCGCCTGCGCCTCAATCCGGCTGGTGGGTTCGATACGCGCAACCTCTTCGCCCGGAGAGTGCTGGTCCAGGGAAAGAAAGACCTCCTGGGCGTGCTCAACCCCGCGGGCCGGCCCATCCACGTGGCCACCGATGAAGAGAAGAAGAAGGTCTACAAGGTCGGCGAGTTCTTCGTGGACCTCTTCCTGCCCCGGGCGGCCGTTGAGAGGAATGTTCGCATTGGCGACCCGGTAAGCCTGGTACAGCCGATGGAAGTTATCGGCAAGGTCGCCACCGGCAAGGCCATGGACAACCGGGTCGCGACCTGGGTAGCGATAAACGCTCTCCGCAAGGTCGCCCGTCGTTCGGCCTACGACATCTACTTCGTCGCCACCGTGCAGGAAGAGGTCGGCTGCCGGGGCGCCGGCCCCAGCGCCTTCGGCGTCGAGCCGGACATCGGCATCGCGCTGGACACCACTCTGGCCTGTGACACGCCCGGCGTCGGAGAGGAGGAGGCCGTCAGCCGTCTGGGCGAAGGGGTGGCTCTCAAGGTGATGGACGGCATGTCCATCAGCCATCGTGGCCTGCTCGACGAGTTCCTCGACCAGGCCAAGAAAAAGAAGATCAAACACCAACTTGAGGTGCTGCCACTGGGAGGCACTGACGCGGCGCCGTTGCAGCGCACCGGCGCGGGGCGCAAAACAGTAACCCTCTCAGTGCCCACGCGCTACGTCCATACAGTCACCGAGTCGGTCCATCAGGAAGACCTTGGCGCTGCCGTCGACCTGCTCGCCGCTTGGCTCACCACCTGAGTTGATCGGCCGGGCAGGGCGCACAGAGCCATCATCGGGGAGGCGATATGTCGCGAGCCGCCGGACGCTGGAGCAAACGAAAGATAGGATTGGCCCTTGCCATTTGCGTGGCAGCCGCCGTGGCCCTGTTCTGGCTGTCCCAGGTAGTCGAGCCCGAGCAGCAGCAGGATTCTGACCTCAGCGGATCGCAACGGGCCCTGCTTACTGTCCCCACCTTCCTGATGATGATGGGCACCGTCGCGTCGATGCTGGCAGCGCTCTCCGTCGGCTGGTTGGTCTATCGCATCAAGGACGACCGCACCCCCGCCTGGGAGAAGAAGCCCCGCCGCCGAAAACGGCGCCGACGCTGACGCCGCGGCCGGGCCTAGCACCTGGCCGCAGGGTTGATAATACGCGACTCAACATCCTGCCTGAGTGACAAAACGTTATAATTGCTGTATCCAGCCACGCTTTTGGAGGTTTGCCCAACCTCCGCAGCTTCTATTCTGCCGGCCAATCCTTGAGGCGGCTGTATGATCTTGTAACAATAGAGAAGTAGTACTCGCGCACGGCGTCGTACGGCTTCTGTTGGGGGTCCATCCGGCGGGGGAGTTTGCGCCTTTACTCACACTGACGGTGGTGTGTCCTCCCGGTGCGTGCGGACTTGTGGTGAAAGTGGAGTGGCGGGTGGAGGAGTCAGTCCCGGATCTTGATTCCGTGTTTCTGGCCAGCCCCGAGACGGTCTTACCCTCCCGCGAAAGGAAGGAACTAGGAATGACTGAACGAGTATCCACGCGCTGGGCACTTCTGGCGGTCGTCGCTGCAATAGTGGCGGCATCGCAGGTGGCAATTGCAGACGACTCACCGGCGGCAGCGTTCTACTACTCCTACTTCGACCAGCCAATCGCCCTGGATCTCGACGCTGGCCGGATCGCCGTGACCGCAAAGCCGGTTGCCCAGGGCAGCGAGCGGAAGTCGCTCTCCGCCAGGCTGGCACCCTTCGGCATCGGCGACCAACAGGTCAAAGCGCACGCCGTGAACCGGCTGTCTATTGCTGACGTGCCGCAGGCGGCGCGCGAGGCAGGCCGGGTCCAGCAGCTTGTGGCCAACATGGCTGCCTCGGCGGAGTTCGAATTCGTTTCGCCGGTCTTCCTCGATGGGCGAGGTTTGCCGCTGATGATAACCCGCGACCTGCTGGTTGGGTTCGAGCCGGGCGTAGCGAGCAATCAGGCTGAGTTGATTCTGTCAACCGTGGTGGATGGTCGGATCAAGGATCGCGACTGGACCGGTATGCCGGGCGTATACCGCCTGGTATGTGACTCGCGCGACGGCTTCGCAGTGCTGGCCCTGGCCAACACGCTGGCGGAGATGCCCGAGGTCAGGTTCGCCGAACCCGACATGTTGATGACCGCGGTGGCCGATTACATCCCCAACGACCCGCAATTCGGCTCGCTCTGGGGTCTGCGCAACATCGGGCAGAGCGGCGGTCTCTATGACTTTGACATGGACGCCAGCGAGGCCTGGGATATCACCACCGGCGATGCGGGCATCATCGTGGGCATCATGGACGATGGCATTCAGCAGAACCACCCGGACATCAACCAGATTTCCGGCTTTGATTTCACCGGCCAGGGCAGCGGCGGCGGACCGGTCAACGACTGCGATCACCACGGGACCACGGTGGCCGGGTGCGTATCTGCCACTATTGATAACGGAATCGGTGTCGTGGGTGTGTCGCCGGTCTGCAAGACTGTCGCCGCCAAGGTAACCATCGCGAACGTGCCCTGTGACGGTTTTGCCACCGGGGCCTCGTCGTGGCAGGTCAGCGCCCTGCACTGGCTCACCTACAGCGTGGGTGCCCGAGTAACCAATTACAGCATCACCAGCGGCTACAGCAGCAGCGTTTCCTCCAAGTACAGCGCGACCCGCAGTGCCGGTGTGATTCACTTTTCGTCAACGGGCAACACCGGCGGCAGCGGAATAGGATTTCCCGCCAGCCTCTCCACCGTGAACGCGGTCGGCGCAGCCGACCGTTACGGCACCCGGGCCTCCTTCAGCACCTACGGCTCGCAGACAGCATTCCTGGCGCCGGGTCAGACCATACGTACCACGGACCGGACCGGCTCCGACGGATACGAGAGCGGTGACTACACCTTCGTCGACGGCACGTCCTACTCGTCGCCGTACGCTGCCGGCGTGGCCGCCCTGATCCTGGCCCTGGACGACACCCTCACTGTCTCCCAGGTCGAACAGGTCATGGAGGACACCTGCCGGGACATGGGCAGCAGCGGCTGGGATCAGTTCAATGGCTGGGGGCTGCTCAACGCCAACGAGGCCTTGCTGCTGGCCAGCGCTCTCAACGACGAGTGCGAAAGTGCGACCCCGGTGGCCAACGGCACCTACACCGGCACCACGGCCTATGCCTCCAACGACGGCGCGGCGACCTGTGGCTCGTCGAGCTCGACCGCCGACATCTGGTTTGCGTTCACGCCCGCCTATGACGGCCAGCTCAACGTCGATACCTGCGGCTCAAGTTTCGACACCGTGCTCTCCGTGCACACCGATTGCCCCGGCAGCGGTGCCAACGAGATCGGCTGTAACGAAGACAGTGACGACTGTGGCAGCGGATCGCAGCAGTCGTCGGTGAGCGTGGCGGTCACCGAAGGGAACGTCTACCTCATCCGGTTATCCGGCAGGTTCGGTTCCAGCGGTGACTACGTGCTGAACGTGGACGGACCGCTCGATGACATCGCTCCCACGCCGGACCCGATGACCTTCGACCTGTCGCCCACCGGCACCGGCGCCAACCAGATCGAAATGAGCGCCATCGAGGCATTCGATGCTCACTCGCCGCCCGTAGAGTACCAGTTCGAATTCGTCACCGGCGCCGGTGGCGGTACCGACAGCGGCTGGCAGACGACCCGCGAGTACACGGACACCGGCCTGCTGATCAACGAGGTCTACACTTACAAGGTCCGGGCCCGCGACGCGGTCCTGAACACGACGGCTTATAGCAGCGAGGTCACTGCCTACTCCGGGGCCGAGACTCCCGAGGCTCCGCTGATCGGCGAGATCGGCGCCAACTACTTTGAGCTCGACGTGCAGCCGGCTGGCAACCCCACCTACACGGAGTTCGCCATCGGGTGTGCGTCCGCCGCCGACCCCTCCTGGGACGGCAAGTTCGTCGACACCGAGGGCAACGCGAGCGAAACCGCTGTCTGGCAGACCGACGCCGACTGGGGCGTAGCGACGGCCCTGGGGCTCACCGACGGCGTCGAGTATTGCTGGCACGTGATGGCGCGCAATCAGGATGGCGTGGAGACGGACTTCAGCGAACAGTCCTGCGCTCAAACCAGCGCCGAGAGCATCGTGATCGGGCGGAGCTGCCGCACGCACGGCTCTACCGTGTACTG